>DAIAZB010000402.1 GCA_027443745.1 Thiomonas sp.
CGCCAGCGCCTTGTTCATCTTGAGGTGGATGGCGTTGAGCGTGGCCATGTCGAACAGTCCCCGGCCGATGCCCGACTGGTTGCTCGCCACCACCACGCGCCAGCCTTCGCGGTGCAGCCGCGCGATGGCATCGAGGCTGCCCGCGATGGGCACCCACTCGTCGGGCGACTTGATGAAGTCGTCGCGGTCTTCGTTGATGACGCCGTCGCGGTCGAGGATGATGAGCTTCATGCCGCCATTGTCCCGCAGATGTTCAGGCCGCAAGGCGCGACAGGTCGGCCACCTGGTTCATCGCTGCCTGCAACCGCGCCAGCAGCGCCAGGCGGTTGGCGCGCAGCGCGGGGTCGTCGGCGTTCACCATGACGTTGTCGAAAAAGGCGTCCACCGGCGCCTTCAGCGCTGCCAGCGCGCACAGCGAGGCGGTGTAATCGCCCGCGGCGTAGAACTGCCGCGCCTGCGGCGCCACGGCCTGCAGCGCCTGCGCCAGCGCGATTTCCGCGGGCTCGGCCAGTCGCTCGGGCGCGAAGCCGCTGCCGTCCTTGACGCCATCGGACTTGCGCAGGATGTTGCCCACCCGCTTGTTGGCGGCGGCAAGCGCGGCGGCCTCGGGCAGCGCGACGAAGGCGCGCACGGCAGTGAGTCGCGCCGGCACCTCTCCAAGAATCTGCGGCCGCTGCGCCAGCACGGCATCGACTTCCTGCGCCGTGGCGCCCTGCTCGCGCAGCATGTTGGCGAGGCGGTCATACAGGAAGGTCTGCACGTCGGCGCTGGGGTCGGCAAACCCGGCAACGTGGCCGAAGACGGGAACGGCGGCGTCGATGAAGCGGGACACTTCAATGCCCTGGCCGCGCTCCATCAGCATGCGGATGATGCCCAGCGCGTGACGGCGCAGGGCGAAGGGGTCTTTGTCGCCGGTCGGGCGCTCGCCGATGCCGAACAGGCCGACCAGGGTTTCGGTCTTGTCGGCCAGCGCCAGCACGATTCCGACACCATTGCGCGGCAGGTCGTCGCCGGCGAAGCGCGGCTTGTAGTGGTCTTCGATGGCCTCGGCCACCGGTGCTTCTTCGCCGTCGTGCAAGGCGTAATAGCGCCCCATGATGCCCTGCAGTTCCGGGAACTCTCCGACCATGTCGGTGAGCAGGTCGGCCTTGGCCAGAAGCGCAGCGCGTTCGGCGAGGTGAGGTAACCCTCCAAGCACCGCAAGGTCGAATGACGTCGACAGGATTTGGTTGGCGATCTGGCTGGCAATCGTTTGCACGCGCCGCACACGCTCGCCCTGCGACCCCAGCCTGGCGTGATACACCACCTTGTCCAGCCCCGGCACGCGGCTTTCCAGCTTGCGCTTGCGGTCCTGGTTGAAGAAGAACTGGGCGTCGGCCAGGCGCGGGCGCACCACGCGCTCGTTGCCGGAGGTCACGGCGCCGGCGTCGGCGGGGGTGATGTTGCTGACCACGAGGAACTGATGCGTCAGCCGTCCGGCAGCGTCGAGCAGCGGGAAGTATTTCTGGTTGGCCTTCATCGTCAGGATCAGGCATTCCTGCGGCACGTCGAGGAAGGCGCGATCGAACTGGCACAGCAGCACGTTGGGGCGCTCGACCAGCGCGGTGACTTCCTTGACCAATGGATCATCGAGCAAGGCCAGTTCGATTTCTGCGTCGGTGAGCGTCTGCAGCGTCCGTTCCGCTTCGAGCCTTGCGCCACAGGCACGAGCCTGCGCGCGAAGTTGACGAATCATCTCGGCGCTTCGCTCCTCGAAGCTGGCGATCACCGCGCCCTCGTCGCGCAGTTGCGCGGCATAGCTGTCGGCGTCGCGCAGCACGATGGGGTCGGCCTGCGCCTCGAAGCGGTGGCCGTGGGTCTGGCGCCCGGCCGTCAGGCCCAGCGCCTGGATCGGCACCACCTCGGCGCCGTGCAGGGCGAGCAGGCCATGCGCCGGGCGCACGAACTTCACCGTGCTCCAGCCGTCGGCCAGTTGATAGGCCATGACCTTGGGGATGGGCAGGCGGGCCAGGGTGTCGTGCAGCGCGGACTGCAGACCGTCGGCCAGGGTGCTGCCCGCGGCCACGGTGTCGATGAACAGGGTCTCGGCCTTGCCCTCACCCTCATGCCGCAGTCGCCCTACGGCTCTCGCATCCAGCCCGAGGCTGGCGAGCTTTTTCAGCAGGGCGGGGGTGGGCGCGCCGCTGGCGTCCAGCCCGACAGCGGCAGGCATGAGCTTTTGCGCCACGTCACGGTCGGCCGCCTTGGCGCGCACGCCGGTGAGATGCGCGGCCAGACGGCGCGGGCTGGCATAGGGCGTCACTGCGGGGGGCACGGCGGCGCCGTCGTCGATCAGCCCCTGCGCCTGCAGGCGCTCGGCAAGGCCATCGGCAAACGCCCGGCCCAGCAGGGGCAGGGCCTTGGGCGGCAGTTCTTCGGTGAAGAGTTCGACGAGAAGGGAGGACGTTGTCATG
>DAIAZB010000403.1 GCA_027443745.1 Thiomonas sp.
CAACTCGGCTGCGCTCGATTTCGCTCCCGGCCAGCACGCCGAACGAGCCGGCGAACAAGGATAATGACAGGCATGAAACTCCTGTTCGACTTCTTTCCCATCATCCTGTTTTTCGCCGCCTTCAAGTTCGGCGGCATTTATGTGGCCACTGCCGTGGCCATCCTCGCCACATTCGGCCAAATCGGCTGGATATGGTTCAAGGGCCGCAAGGTCGAGCCCATGCTCTGGGTCAGCCTCGTCATCGTCGTGCTGTTCGGCGGTGCCACACTGCTGCTGCACAACGATACCTTCATCAAATGGAAGCCCACAGTGCTGTACTGGGTGTTCGCCGTCGTCCTGCTGGGCGGGCAGGTGCTGTTCCGCAGGAACTTCATCCGCCAGTTGTTGGGCACGCAGATGGATTTGCCCGCCGTGGCGTGGACGCGGCTGAACTGGTCCTGGGCCGCCTATTTCGCGGTCATGGGCATCGTCAACATCTGGGTGGCCTACCACTATTCCACGGCCATCTGGGTGGATTTCAAGCTCTTCGGCAGCCTGGGCCTGACGCTGGTGTTCGCCATCATCCAGTCCCTGATGATCGCCCGCTACCTGCCGCAAAAAAACGCCTGATGCAAGGCCTGACGCACCGCGCCGAGCGTATCGAGCAGACCTTGCGTCTGGTCTTCGATCCCGAGCAACTGCAGGTCATCGACGAATCCGCCAGCCACGCAGGGCATGGCGGATTCGACGCCCGGGGCAGCCATTTTCGCGTGCGCATGGTCAGCCACGCATTCAGCGGAAAGTCAAGACTTGCGCGCCATAGGCTCGTGTATGATGCCCTGGCTGCGATGCTGACACACGACATTCATGCCCTCGTGCTCGACCTGCACGCCCCGGGCGACTTACCCAAGCCGGCCCAATCCTAGGTCGCAAGCCCTCGTGGACCTTACGGCCTGCGTTCTCGAACCCATCCCCATTGAGTCATGCAAAAACCCCTGATCAAACAACTTCTGCCAGCCGCTTTGGCACTTGCGCTGCTGTCCCCCGCAGCTTTCGCCCAGACCGCAGCGACCGTCAACGGCAAGGCCATCCCCGAGAGCATGGTCAACGTCGTTGCCGAGAACATGGCCAAGCAGTCCGGCCAGCCCGTGACGCCTCAACTCAAGGACCAGATCAAGAAAGAGCTGATCCTGCGTGAAGTCGTCGTGCAGGAGGCGGAAAAACAAGGTCTGCAGAATCAGAAGGACGTGCAGGAAGAAATCCAGGTCGGCCGTCAGAACATTCTGATTCGCACGCTGTTTCAGGACTACCTGAAAAAACATCCGATCACCGACGCGCAGGTCAAGGCCAAGTACGACCAGTTCGCCAAGAGCTTCGGCACCACCGAGTACGAAGCCCAGCACATCCTGGTGCCGAGCGAGAAGGAAGCCGATGACATCATCGCGCAGTTGAAAAAGGGCGCCAAGTTCAGCGCGATGGCCAAGAAATATTCGAAGGATGCAGCCTCGGCCGTCAAGGGCGGGGACCTGGGTTGGTCCACTCCCGGCAACTACGTTGAGCCGTTCGCCGCCGCGCTGACCAAGCTCAAGCCGGGCGAGTACACCACCACCCCGGTGCAGACCCAGTTCGGCTGGCACATCATCAAGCTGGACAAGACCCGCCCGGCCAAGCCGCCGACCATGGAGCAACTCAAGCCGCAGATCATGCAGGAACTGCAGCGTGAAGCAGTGCAAAAATATCAGCAGGAATTGCTCGCGCAAGCCAAGGTCACGCAGTAAGACAGCGCATCCTTGCCTTGAAAACGCCGGTCGATCGACCGGCGTTTTTTTGGGCGACGCTCAACCGGGTCGGTCCAATGGCGAGCTGGCGTTGGCTGCTGCTGGTTTCGTCTCTGCCTTCACTCCTGCGAGGGCCGACTCGGCAGGCATCGCAAGCTGCGTCAAGGCTATGAGTTCGGCGCCGCTCAGGGTTTCTTTGTCCAGCAACTGGCGTGCGCCTTCGTCGAGCACGGCGCGTCTGCTCTGAAGGATGGCTTCGGCGCGGCTGAATGCGGTGTTCACCAGTTCGCGCACGGCGCAGTCCACTTCCCGGGCGGTCTGTTCGCTGTATTCGCGCTGCTGCGGCATGACCGGCCCGCCCAGCATGGTCTGCGGCGCATTGTCCAGGGCCATTGATCCCAGCTTGTCCACCATGGCGTAGCGCGTGACCATGCTGCGGGCGATGTCGGTGACCTTGGCCAGATCGTCAGCGGCGCCGGTGGACCAGTGGCCATAGACGATGTGCTCGGCGGCACGCCCACCCATCAGGACTGCCATTTTGTTCTCCAGTTCCTGGCGGGTCATGAGGTAGCGGTCCTCGGTGGGGCGTTGGATGGTGTAGCCCAGGGCGCCGACGCCGCGCGGGATGATGGACACTTTGTGCACCACGTCGGTCCCAGGCAGGCTCATGGAGACGATGGCGTGCCCCATTTCGTGATGCGCGACGATCTCGCGTTCCTTGGGGTTGAGCAGGCGATTCTTTTTCTCCAGACCGGCGACGATGCGCTCGACTGCGAGTGTGAAATGCTCGGTGGTGACGGTCCGGGCGTTGTGGCGCGTGGCCACCAGCGCGGCCTCGTTCACCAGATTGGCAAGGTCCGCCCCCGAAAACCCGGGCGTGAGCGCCGCCACCTGCTCCAGGTCCACGGACGGGTCGAGATGGACCTTGCGCACATGCACTTGCAGCACCTGGACCCGGCCAGTCTTGTCAGGGCGGTCGACCAGCACCTGACGGTCGAAGCGGCCGGCGCGCAGCAGGGCGGCATCGAGAATTTCCGGCCGATTCGTCGCCGCCAGGATGATCAGGCCGGTGGATGCATCGAACCCGTCGAGTTCGACCAGCAGTTGGTTCAGGGTTTGCTCCTTCTCGTCGTGGCCGCCACCGCCGAAGGGGTTGGAACCGCGCGCACGGCCCATGGCGTCGAGTTCGTCGATGAAGATGATGGCCGGTGCCTGCTTCCTGGCCTGCTCGAACAGGTCACGCACCCGCGCGGCACCGACGCCCACGAACATCTCGACGAACTCCGAACCGCTGATGGAGTAGAACGGCACACCGGCTTCGCCGGCCACCGCTCGCGCCAGCAAGGTTTTACCCACGCCCGGCGGACCGACCAGAAGCACGCCTTTGGGCGCACGCGCGCCCAAGCGGCCGTGATCCATCGGGTTTTTCAGGAAATCGACGATTTCCTCGAGCTCAGCCTTGGCTTCATCGACACCGGCGACGTCGGCGAAGGTCACGCCGGTGCGGTTCTCCATGTAGACCTTGGCCCGGCTTTTGCCGATGGACATGAAGCCGCCCATGCCCATGCCGCCCTGCTTCTCGGCAAACTTGCGCACCATGAAATACCAGACACCAAAAAACACCAGCGCCGGCAAGGCCCACGAAAGGATGTTGCTCAGCCAGGTGTTGTCGTAAGCCTGCGAGTAGGTCACGCCTTGACGCTGCAACTGGTCGGCGAGCTGGGGATCGACCCGCACGGCAACCATGATTTTCTTACCGCTGGCATCTGGCGATTTCAGGGTGCCGGTGATGGTCTGATGACCCACCACGATCGTGCTGAATTTGCCTTGCTGCAATTCGGTCTGGAATTGGCTGTAAGGCACGGTCTGCACATCCTGGGATGTTGACCAGATGCTTTGCAGCCAGAACACGGCAACGATGGCCATGAGCCAATAACCCAGGTGCACGCGGGTCTTGGGGTCGAACTTGGGCAATTTTTTGCCGGCCGGATTCCCCTGGCCTTGCGGTGGATCGTTGGTGGCCATGGTGTGGTTCCTGGAGTGTGGGTGGCGTTTGGCGCCGCCTGAAGCCGTTCGACGGGCTTGCCCGACACCTACCACCAAGATATGCGCCACTGGCCAATCTTCAAGGTTCGCGGGGCATGCCGTGCGGGCGTTTCAGTTCGGCTTCAGCCGGCATGATCAACAACCACGCGGCGCGCAACTGCAGCGGCAGTCCGGCGGCGAACATCACCAGACCGGCGTAATGCTGATCGGCCAGCGGGCTCAGGTTCCACAAGCACAACACATCGAGATACGGCGTGTACAGCACATGCCCGCTCCACACCCAGACCGCGGCGATGATCATCATCGGCAGGCCGACCAGCCACGCATAGATCCCAGCCACCCAGCGTTGTCCGATGCCGGTGCTGCCGGGCAGCAGTTGCGCCCAGAGCATCGACCCGGAGATCAGCAACAGCAGGCCGATGGGCGCCGAAAACAGCGCATCGGCCAAGGCGGTCTTGAACACCCCAGGCAGATTCACGCCCAGGGTCAGCAGCACGAACACCGCCGCAGCCACCCAGGGATCCAGCAGCCACGCCGCCCACCAGCGGTTGCCCTGCGAGCGCCATTGCATGCGCGCAACGGGCGTAAAGCCCAGCAGCAGGAAGGGTGATACCACCTGGCCCAGCGTCATCAGCGCCACGGTGTAGTCCGTCATCGACGCCAGTGGATCGTTCAGTCCCCAGGCCGCAAACAGGGTGAGCGCACTTCCCATGAAAAACACCGCCACGCGCCACCGGGGCCAGCGCCCCCGCCACGCCGCCATGGCATACAGCACCGCGCCCATGGCGACCCCTGCAAACCAGCCGCCCCAGACGGCAAGCGGCCATCCAGCGGCTGTCACCTGGACTCCAGCGCTGCGCGCAAATCGGCCGCCAGCCATGCGGGATCGGTGAGTTGGCCATAGCCGTAGCGTGCCAGCAGCCGACCGTCGGGCCCGACCAGGGTGACGGCTGCGGTGTGATCGATCCAGTCGGCGCCCTCCGCCGCCTTCACGTGCCGCCAGGTCACGTCCCATTGCCGCGCCGATGCGGCCACTGCGGAGGGCGGACCGCGCAGGCCGATGGCGTTGGGGATGAGCGCATCGAGGTAGGCGCGCAGCACGATCGGTGTATCCCGCGCGGGGTCGAGGCTGACGAAGACCACGCGCACGCGTTGGCGCAGCGGGCCGAGCGTCGACAGCGATTGCGCCAGCGCCGCGAGCGTGAGCGGGCAGACGTCGGGGCAATGGGTGTAGCCGAAAAACACCAGCACCGCGCGCCCGCGCTCATTGCCCCAGGAAAACACCCTGCCCTGCGTGTCGGTGAATCCGGCAAAAGCCGGCGCCGGGGATGGCGCCAGCGGTGTGCCATGCAGCGCAACCGCGTGCTGCTGCAGTCGTGCCCCGGCGAAAAGCATCGCCATCAGTGCCGCCGAAGCGACCACGGCCCGCAGCACCGACGCCCTCCAGCTCGCGGGCCTCCGCAGCGTCCCGGGGGCGGGAGGCGCGGCGCTTGCGGCTCTCATGGCGTCACCACAAGACAAAGCCGGGTGCGTGGATGGGATGGGTGATCATGGGCCACAGCACGGGAATGTAGACGGCCAGGGTGATGATCAGCGTGGCAACCGTCCAGAACCCGAGGTGCTCGGCGATGCGCGCCATCGGCGAGCCTTCGGGGCCGGCGATGACTTCGGTGAAGGGAATCTCGACCATCGCCTTGTCGTCTTTTCTGCCGAACAAGGTGCCGAAGAACACGATGTAGTAGCAGACCGCGCCGAGCGTGGCGATCACACCACCGATTCCCACCACGATGAGTGCCGCATGCACCGCTCCATAAAGCTGCATGTACTGGTCATGCGGCAAGCCCGAGACCCAAGAGCGGCGCGGCACACCGTCCATGCCCGCCCAGTGGCCGGCGAAACCCCAGGTCATCAGGCCGATGAACCACAGCCACACGCTCCACAGCGCGAGCTTCGGGCTGTAGAGCCTGCGCCCGGTGAGGTGGGGCAGCAGCCAGAAGCTGACGCCCATGAACACCAGCGTGGTCATGGTGCCCACCGTGAGGTGGAAGTGCGCGGGAATCCACAGCGTGTTGTGCACCACGTTGTCGAGTTGCCAACTCGCGTTGACGATGCCGCCCGCGCCGCCGAAGATGAACGTGACCAGTGCCAGCACTTGCGCCGCCACCGACGCGTCTTTCCATGGCAACGCGGGCCACCAGCCCATCAGCCCCTTGCCGCCACGGCGCCGGCCGGCATACTCCAGGCTCAAGGCCACGGTGAATGCGGTGATGAGGCTGGGAATCGCCACTGACAGCGTGAGCGCCGTGACGATACCCTTCATCACGGGCGAAATGCCGGGATCGGTGAACTGGTGGTGCGTGCCCACCGGCACTGAAAACACGAGCAGCAGCAGAAAGGCCAGCCGGGTGAGCGGATCGGACACCAGCTTGCCACCGGCCTGTCGCGGCAGCATGGCGTAGATCGAGATGTA
>DAIAZB010000404.1 GCA_027443745.1 Thiomonas sp.
GCAAGCGGTACAGCGAGGAGTTCAAGCAGCAGGCGCTGCTGCGTGCGGCGAAGGACGGGGTGCCGATGGCGGCGCGCGATCTGGGTCTGCAGCCGGCGCTGCTTTACGCATGGCGTGAGAAGGCGCATCGGCAAGGTCAGGATGCCGAGGCGCGGCGGGTGATGCAGTCCGAGCAGGCCCGGCTGAAGCGGGAGCTGGCGCGGCTGGAGGAGGAGAACGCCTTCCTAAAAAAGGCGGCAGCGTACTTCGCCAGGCCACCCCGGTGAAGTACGCGACGATGCGCGAGCATGAGGGCGAGTTCAAGGTGCGGTTGATGTGCCGGTCTACCCGTCGCAAGTCGGCCAGCTTGCCTCTGGCCTTGGCGCTGAGGGTCTCGTTGCCACCGCGGCCCTTGCGCTTGGCGATCTCGACGCGCATGTGGAGGAGGTCGGTTTTGGTGATCGTGCCGACGGGGATGTCGCCCAGATGGGGAGTGAGGTGGCGGTCGATGGTCGAGCGAACGGTGGCGGCATGGGACTTGCGCCAGCTGGGCAGCGACAGGGTGAACCAGTCCTCGATGTAGGTGCGGAACAGCGGCGTGCCCGGAGCACGCTCGGCCTCCATCGGCAGCGCCCGAGAGACAACCGGCGATGCGCCCTTGTCGGCAAACTTCTCGACCAGCGCGTTGCCGGGGAAGAAGTCGGCGTACTGGAACGTGCCAGTGACGATGGCCTGCTCGATCTTGTCGAGGACCTTGTGCATGCGCTTGCGGTTGGCAGCGGTGTCGTCAAGGGTTGTTTGTTCGCGGCACCGGATGCCACGAAAGCGGAAGTCGAAGAACAGTCTGCCGTTGCGCAGTCGTACGTTACCCATTGCAAGCGCCTCCGTTGGCCATGGGGATGACTGCAGCGGACGAGGCAATGCCTTGCATGAACATGTCCTGTTCGATGGCCTCCCAGATGTACAGGATCTTCCGGCCGCCAAAAGGCCTGAAATAGTGACGATGTTCCAGCAGCACCGACAGACAGGCCTATCTCTGGGCGATCGGCCTGCTGCCATACGAACGTCCTGAGCAGGTGCATCTCGTGCTACAGGACATCGACGTCACCACGCCTTCGACGCAGAGCACGTCGATTCTCACGGACCACCGCACGGTCGGCGTGAAGAAGACGCGTGCCATGGCCAGCTGGGCCGAGTCCCGAGGGTTCAATGCCTCGATCACCGAGCGGCGTTTCGCCTCAGGTTTCAAGCGACACGACGACGAGCCCGGGGTCGCGCTGTGTGGTCTGGACAATGCGCTGGGTCGACGTGTACTCGATCGGGTCGGGTTCGACTTCGTCGTGGAAGCGGGCCTTGGTCGTGGGCACCGCAACTTCCGAACCCTACGACTGCACGTGCTGCCCGGCCGCAGACCAGCCGCCGAGATCTGGCGCGGAACTGCCAGCGACGAGTCTCCAGAGGGCAATCCGGCCTATGCCAAACTTCTCGCAGACGGAGAGCTGGATCGGTGTGGGATGACTTTGCTCGCCGGAAAAGCAGTTGGAGCTCCTTTTGTCGGGGCAACGGCTGCGGCGCTTGCCGTTGCAGAAGTGCTGAGACTTTTGCACGGAGGGCGGGTCAATCAGCTTATCGACCTCGACCTACTCTGTCCCGAGACGCGAACGGTGTCAGCTCATCCAATAGATTTCCATCGCATCAATCCTGGCTACTCGCTCGCAAGATAGGGCGGATGTGTGGAGAAGAACGGCAGAGAATTCACCACCACCTTAATGACCGCTCCTGGCCGGGTTGTCGCCACTTCCAATGTGCGGCGTCGATGACCGGTCACCGGTCCCAAGCGGTCACTGGCAGCACTGTCTGATCCACGTCACCAGCGATGGCGGCACGCGTGATCCGCCAGCGCGGATTCCACATCGAGGTTGAACGGCAGGCAAGCCTGCCAATCGCCTGACGCGGGCGCACAGTCAGTGCTCGACCGATCCCACTTTCTGATCCAGCGCCACATCCTGCTCGCGCAGCACGCGCGCACCCATGACGACAGCGTGGATCTCCTGCTCGACGATCGCGGTCAGCTCGGCGAGCTGCTTCCTCAGCCCTTCCAGGTCACGGGCGCTTGCTGGCTTTTCGGGATCCTCCAGCAACGCCTGGACGCCAGCGAAGATGCCCTCCAGCTCCATCAGGGTGTCGAGCGATTCGCCCATGGGCGCGGGCACCTCGAGATGCTCCTGATCACCGAACACGCCGGTCAGGAAGCCTTCCAGCTCTTCCACGCGCGCCTCGGCCAGGCAGGCCAGGCTCTCGCGCGTCGCTCGGGCCGGGAACGCCATCAGCCGACAGGGATGACCCTCGTCCTGGTGCACGGTGAGCGCATTCCACAGTCCGTTGATCAGCGCGCCGAGGAGTTCGTTGACCGCTTCGATGGACGGAAGCGCTGGCAGCGCTCCGTTCCAGATCCGTGCCAGTGTCTTCATCGGCTGTATGGGCCCGGTCGCGCACACGGCGCCCAGAAAGTGCGTGCGCACCGCGTGGAAGGGCATCGGGCAGTCGTAACGCTCCAGCATCGCGACGGCCTGTGCCTCGATGGTCCGGGTGCGGTTTCGCCTGGCGGCGGAGAGTTTCGACTTCGACACGAAAGATAATCTCAGCTTCAGCTTCGATCCGGGCACAGCACAGCGAAGCCCGGCTGCAGCGTGTACGTTTTTTGATCGGCCGCCAACGTGGCGGCTCCCGAGATCGCAATGCCGCCTGGCTCGACGGCCATACGACGCTGCTCTGTTGTCAATCCAGCGCGTACCACGTGGCCTGTGGCGAGATAGATCTGCTGGACCCCTTGGTGATCAGGCGGACTGACGGACTTCACCGCTGTGCAGAAAAACTCCAGCGTTTCGCGTGGCGTATTCACCGACTTGATCAGCAGTGCTGCTGATACCTGGGGAAATACCCAGCGCGAGCTAGTGGTCTCCACAATTAGTTCGAGCGATGGCACCTCCCGGCGTGCGTTGACCAACAGTTCAAGCACGCGCAGCGCCTCCCGATCCTTTGTCGCATCCCTCGCTATGCGGGGCATAGCTTTTGTAGCGTTGTCCTCCAGGGCAGCGATCGTTTCAAGGAAGCGCTCTTCAAGGCGTGCAGCGATTGCGCTGGAGTCGATGGCATCGACGCCGCCGTTGATGTGCAGGGCGATTGTCTCCTGGCTCAATGTTTCCCAGAGGTTGAAGCCGCCACGTGAGAACATTTTTTGAATCTGCACTAAGGTGGAAATTGCACACGCGGCCGCAGGCAGCATGTATTTTCCCTGCATCGGCTCCAGCGGAATTGACACAGTGACATGGGGTACAGGTCCGGTTGAGTCCATCGGATTCGGCAGCAGTTGCGGAAGACAGCCGCAACATAGACGAACCCAACGCCATGCCCGTTCGCGAATGCGCCTCTCAGAGGCATATTTGGCACTTGCTCAAGAGGCTGATTTGACAACTGATGTGGAATTACGGACTCGTCAGATCCTTTTCCGACTGGGCTGCGACAGACAATGCGCTGCGTGGGACGCTGGTCACACGCTCGTAAAGCCAGACCAGGGAGCTGACCCACCGCAATGCCGCCAACAAAGAAACCCGTCGTTCACGGGGATGGTCTTCTGGCGACGACGGCGACGCTCGCGAAAGGCTCAATCCATAGAGCCCTTGCTCGAGTGGGTGGGTGACGACGATGCGCGTTGGCGCGATCCCGAGCGTATGAAGAGCCGCAGAGACTTCGGTTGCCTCGCGTGCGTCGAGCAGGACCAGCATCTCGCCGTGTTCGGCATCGACGAACGCACCGCTCCGGCGGGCCCAAATCGAGGCAATCGTGCGAAGGGCGTCGGATGGCTCGTGATCGAGCGCACGGAACAACGGCTCCGTGCCGGGCAAGCGACGCGGTGGCGGAAGGATCCGGATGCCTTTGCCTGGGACGCCGGCGTCCCAGGGTGCGCATTGCCGTTGCAGCGTCAGATCCTGTGCCGCGTGCTCAAGCATATTGACGAAGTTGATATCGAGGCCCACGGATAAGCCCACCTGCTCGATGGAAAGATCGGGCGATTTCTGTCGTGCGCGTGCGTACGCGGCGATATCCGACGGCATGGCGCGGCGCCCAACCGGCTGCTGCGGGGGATCCGTCCAGTGTTCGGCTGGCGCCATGGTTGGCAGCAGGCTTTGTCGTGAAAGCACGATCCCGACGCGCATACCCGGGACCGTATCCTTGGCGCGCATCCACGCCATGTCCAGCCCGGCCTTGCCAGAGAGCCTTGGTCCCGCAGCTGCGAAAAGGGCGGCCCGACTCACGGCATCCGCAGTGCGCAGGCTGCCGGTCAGCGGAACAGCAGGATCGGCAATGTAAGCCTCGAGCGGCGTTCGGATGGCGACCTGGCCCGAATCCGCAAGTGCAGCCCGCACGTCAATGGCCCATGCCGTCGGCATCTCCTGCGCTGCGCGATGCCGGGCAAGGATTCGGCGCTTGCGTAACCAGTAGGCGTGGGCGTCCCGCAGGCCTGTTGCCCAGCGCATGAGTTCGTGGATGCGGCTGTAAAGAAGGTCTTGGGAAACACGTGCGGCGTCGCCGGGTACTTGGGCAAACAGCGGTACACGGGCGGGGGAGAGTCCAGCGCAGTGCGCACGCTCTTGCGCCAGCCACGCGATCACGTCTGTCCGGACATGGGTCCAGAGCGTACCCTGCAGGGGCGTGAACCCTTCGGAAGCGTCCGTCTTGATGGATCCGTAGCCGCCTCGCGCATGCAAGTGGACGTAGTCGGCCCCGGGGCCGAGCAAGAGCATGTCAGTCAGCAGCAATCCGTAGACCGCGGCCGTACGCAACCCCGCCGCTTCCTGGATGACGAACGCCAGCCATCGCTGCATGGTGAGACGTTTCTGCGCCGGTGAGCCATCGGTGCGTGCCAGTTCGGATGACCGGTCTACGCTTAATGCCTTGATGACCGCTTGGACTTCGGCATTGGTGACTACGGCCGGATCGGCACTGTCGACGATCATGCCAATAGTGGCTTTGATCGCGTTCCAGTCTGCCGTGTCGCCACCGTACTGCCCGACCAGAAAGCGGTCGAATTGTTGCAAGGATTCGCTGACGCGCGCGCGGAACGCAGGAGATTTGGCGTTCAGGACGGCAAGGTAGAGCTGTGTACGCACTTCCGCATCGGCGGCATATAGAGGCGTGGCGCCAGCCAATTCAAGGAGCGCGCGGCCAAATCGCGTAATGGCCGTTTGGATGGTGCGGTGTTCGAGCTGCTTGAGGCGAACGCCGCCACGACGCAAGCGATCCAATGCAAAGGCGACCAGCAGTCCAACGTTGCTCTGTGCAGTTTGTTGATCAAGCAGATGTTCGAGCTCTCTCGCCAGCGCTGTTCTCCACCCGCGTCGTCCCTTGCCGGCCTTGCCCCGCATCGCGGCGAACTTGGCAGGATTGAGCACCGATGCGAGCCGTCCATAGGCCAAACGTGCATAGGCCGGACGCGGGACGGGTTTGTCGTCTGATGCGGATCGGTCATGGCGGACATCGACGGCCGGGCGCCGCGCAGTGTTGTCCGGATTGGTCTCTGCTGGCCAGTCACCGTCCAGCGCAAGGCAGCGACGGGCAGCAACCGTATGTAGCGTTGCCTCGTCGAGGAGTAACACCCGCTCCGTACCGGTCAGCTCGATCCGACCCGCAGCGCGCGCAAGGCTCTCGATGCGTGCCAATGACACCGAGTCGTCGGCGTCCTGGTCCCAGCCAGGAAAGCGGCTGCGAAGCCAGCCAGCGACAAGAGCGGGGGTGGGTGGATGGGCTGTTGGTGCCAAGTGCGCGCGCTGCGCGAGCACGATGGCAGGAATACCCCCGAACACCATCTGGAATGACGTTGCCCCCAACATTGCATCCAGGCGCAAGATACCCGGCCGTTCGGCGACGCGGGCGGCGGTAGCGGCAGCGCGCACGGCCGCATCAGCCCAGATTGCACGTCGATACGGCGAGTGGATCAGTACAGTCAGCCAGGCCAGGGTGCGCATGGCATGGCCGTCATGCAGATCGTTCATCAGAGCCTCGCGCACGTGCTCGGCCTGTCGCACGGCCATGCCCAGTCCTGGCATGAACGGCGTTGGCTGGCCTGTCAGCGAAAGCACCGGAACCCGGGGTAGAGGGCCCCGGGTGAGACCTTCGCCATGGCTGTGGCGCAACAGCCGGACGAGTTCCGTGCGGGCGACGATGGCCTTCAGTGGGGACGCATTCGCTGCATGGGTGAGTTTGCCCGTCTGGTCTTCGCACGCAGAGAGCGTGTGGGTTAGTAGTAGGTCGAGGACAGCCTCATCGATTTCGATGATGCGGGGCGTCCGCGCGCGCGGCTTGGACGTGTCGGCGTCCATGGCGCGTCCACCCCCAGCATCCTGATCGTGCGTTCCCACGTCTCGGTGGGCATCCAAATCGACTTCGCTGGTCCGGACGAGGCAGTGGCGCGACTGATCGAATGTCAACATCGGCACCACCTTGGTAAAGGCGCGTGCAAGGTTTGGCAGCAGCTTGGCTCGCACCTCCTTTCGCGTCGTTCGCATCGACTCACGAACGTCGCGCAGGTCCGCATCGAAGTGGGCGCGATGCTCGCGTTCACGAACGGACCAATCCTCCAACGGCGGCATCGGAATACCCCGCCAGCTCCAGGCAGTCATGTGCTCACCGCCGACCATCCATTCATCTTCGACCAGAAACGCATCGAGCGCAGGGGCAAGGCGTGAACCAAGTTCTGCAGGTGCATATGGAGACAGATCCGCAGTGGCATAGGCGGGGCAGGTGACCCAGCCCATCTGGGCGTTGCGTAGTTCGGGCTCGATCCCGCACCTTTGCAGTGCATGGTTCAGGCGATGGCGATACCAGTTGTCATGTGCACGCAGAGCTTCCGGCATGGTCTGCCGGACCTCCATCATCGTCAGCGCCACGGGAGTCTGGTCGCCAGGTACGTCAAATAGCGCGGCTTGGCCTCCCAGTATGGTGTCAATCAGTGCCTTGTCCTGCGGCGAGGCCGCTGACATCTCGCGCATTTCGTGGAGTGCGTCGAGGAACACGCGCAGGGCGCCGATCCAGCGCCGCCCTGTGCCCGCCAGTCGGTATCGTCGCAATGGGTCGGCACGCTTGTCGCTAAGTACAACCAGCGCGTGCTCTGGCACGACATCGTAAAGTCGCAACTGCCCGATAGCATCGACGGGGCGGTGGCCTGTTACCGCCATCAGAGCACCAGCAAGGTAATTGCGGTGAGCTGTCCAGCGCGCGCGCAAGGTAGCGTGCTTGCTGCGATCCAGCGAATGGCGCATCTTGCGTAGCAGGCGTGGCCATTGTTGCGCTGCTGTCGCACTCAAGACGAGCAGGGAGCCCAGATGGACCTCGCTGTCCAACGCAGCAGCGCGCGGCATCGATGCGCCCGGGAACCAGTCAGTTTGGATCGCGCGTACCACTCGGGTGATATCCGATTGGCGTGGAGCCGAGTAGTACGTCGGAGCAGTCGATAGCGAAAATGCATCGCCCATCGCGAGTTGCGCAACATCGGCGCCCAGTTGTGCAGCGATCCTACTGGCCAAAGCCAGGCGAAACCTTTGCGATCCCACCGCCAGGTCCGGATTGAGTAACCGCATCGTGGATTGCAGTCGTTCAATCGTTTCTTCTCGTCGTTCGTGCAGTGGCAGTACAGGCTCACCTTCGACAGCGGCATGAGTTAGACCGCGTAGCGCTGCGTCGACGGATTCGGGCAGAGGCCACGCGATCACCATCCCGCACGGTTCGAGCCAGTCCTTCAGTCTTGGATCCGGGCGCACTGCATGCGGCGGGCGAAGTACAGGCCGATAAAGCACGGCAGCATTCGGGTCCATGCAGGTGGTTCCAGGGCTTGGCGCTGTGCCCCAGCGCAAGCTGGAGAGGTCCATTTCCCGAACGCCTGTTGAAATGACGAGAAGCAATGCAGCGCAGGCTTCCGCTTGCATGAGGTTTGCTTTTCGAAGTGCTCCAGCATGCGTCTCAAGAGCGCGTTCAACGAACGCACGAATGGCGTCGCCCGGGAGCCAGCGGTCTGCTGGCATCAGCAGATCACCTTCACTCCGCCGCCAGAGTGTTTGCGCGCGCGCAAGATCCAACTGAACGTGATGGTCGCGCGGGATCACGTCGGCCGGCTCTGCAATTGTGAGGCCGGTTGTGATCTCCACTCCATCATCCGGATCACAAGCGATTGCATCACCGCTAGGATGCAGGTGCTGGAGCGGCGCCTCAGGGTCGTCCTGAAGGATGCTCCTGGGCATCAAGTCGATGAGATGCGCCGCGCCGCGTCGCTGATAGCGCAACACTTGCTCGCGGAGCCATAGCCGCCAGAGTCGGCTGAACCCTAGATGCTCTGGCTCACGGACACCACAAAGGATCTCCTGCATAGCGGAGACCAGTTCACTGGGCGAGGTAACGCCATTGATTGTGTGGCGAAGCGCCGAGCTCTGGTCCTCGGTTTCGTCGGGATTTTCAGCAGCCTTGCCGGCCCTGCGCAGTGCCCCTCGAATCATGCTTGCGAGTTCAACCAGGCGATGAGGGGGGTGCGTCGGAGTTCTTTCGAGTGCGGCCTCGCACAACAGGCCAGCAAGTAACTCGAGGTCTGGAAGATCCAGAAGGTTTCGCCCACCTAGTTCCACTACGGTGAAAAAAATAGGTGATGCATTACGGCTTGCCCCGGATAAGCGCGCTAGAGAGCCCTTGCGCCAGCGCTCTAGAGCATGACGGCAGGGTTCGACTCGAAGCCGCAGGTTTCGGAATACCGCGTAGCGCTCAAGTGTGGCCGCAGCGTCTTCACGGCCCAAGCAACTCAGCAGACCGTTCGCAAAGGCTGCACGGTGGGCGCGGGTGAGTTGCACGCGCCCGCCAATATGCTGAAGATCCGCTGCCAAGGCCTCTGCCAGAGCATCGCCTTCAGAGTCGTTGAATTGGGTAATGGGGGCGGCGAGCGCAACCAATCAATTGGCCAGAAGTCCAAGACTTGGCCCCATAGTAATGCTTTGGTCAAGTGTTCGGCAGGTCCGTGCTTAACATTTATCGACCTTGATGAACGTCCGCCCAGAGTGGGAAGTTACCCTGCGATTGACTGTTAAAGTTCAATAAAGAAGATATAGCATTGATTTATATGGGTTTATTGAGTTATGCGGCAGAAACGTGCATGGGCGCGTTAAGTTAATCTAGATACATACATGGCAAGAAAGATATATCAGCTTGACGTCTCTCATAATGGTCGGTGGTTCGAGTCCACCCATAGCCACCACCGCATCAGCGCGCCGCGCGATCCCTCTGCAACCCGCATCCCGCCTCGTTTCCCTGGCGCCGAGCGCGTTCGAGCATGCACCCGTTTGCGCGCGATTTCAAGCCTGCGTTTGGACGTCCAAATGCCCTCTGTGCCCATTCTGTGCCCAACTTCTGTGCCCACGATCTGCCAGATTGGCAGAAATGACCTCAGCATCGACGATTTTTGGGCTGACCCCTTCCCCGACTTTGGGCACAGATTTTGTGCCCATCCTGTGCCCACGAGCTCCACCCATGTGACCCCGTTCGAGCGCCCGTGGACTCGTCGATTTGCAAGGCCAATCCAGGAGTCGAATCGCGCGAGTCGACATCCTGCGATCGGGCTGCAAGGCATCGATCCAGAGTGATGCTCCATTTCCATCACCGTGTGAGCATCGACCGAATCGGATCAGCGACCCGTAGTGCGTTGCGTGGTGGCGGCGTACTGAATCGCTCTGCCTCGTGTGCGTGCCCTGAGTGCTGGGATCTGACCGTTCAATGCAGGGCAAACAGTTCCTTGAGCTCCGCATTGTCCAGCTGACCGATCCAGCGCTCACCGGTGCCGACCGTCAGGTCAGCCAGTTCGCGTTTGCTCTGGATCATCGCGTTGATGCGTTCTTCAAACGTCGCCCGGGTAATGAGGCGGTGCATCTGCACATTACGCTGCTGACCGATGCGGTAGGCACGGTCGGTCGCCTGCGCCTCCACTGCCGGGTTCCACCACAGGTCGTAGTGGATCACGTTCGAGGCCGCCGTCAGATTCAGGCCGGTGCCGCCCGCTTTGAGCGAGAGCAGGAAGACACGCTCAGTGCGATCCTGCTGGAAGCGCTCGACCAACGCATCGCGCTAGGCGCGCGGCACGCCGCCATGCAAGTACAGCGGCTCGCGGCCCAAGCGATCTTTGAGCGGATGCGCGGCCAGCCATGCTTGGGCATCTTGCTGTGCCAAGGCGATTTGCTTTGGTGGCATGTGGGTTCTCAATAGCGCCATGGCACCTTGTGTAACGGTGTAGTTCTCGGCCCCGGGCGCAGACCCGATTTGTGCAAGCTCAAACCATGTGTAGGCTTTCACAAGATTCTGGGGAACGCCTTGCGCCTTGGCGTCCATCATGCCGAGGTTGACCTGCGCGGTCGGGTTTTCGCGCGCCGCCGCCAGCAGGAACCACTTGCGCGCCCTGGCATAGTTCAGTGGAACGCCTGCGCCGACTTCATACATCACGCCGAGCGCGACTTGCGCATCGACGCTGCCTCGCGGCGCAGCACGGTGAAACCAATAGAAGGCGCGGGTCAAATTGTGCGGGACATCGACACCGTGTTCGTCAATTAAGCCAAGGCCGTATTCCGCATCGGGGTCACCAAACATGGCCGCCCTGTGGTACCACTTCGCCGCCTTGCTGTCGTTCCGGGGAACGCCACTACCCAAGTAGTACGCGCGCGCGACGCCATCCACCCCATCGAGATTGCCTTGACGGGCTGCCGCTCGATACCACTTGAACGCCTTCCCTGGGTTCCGTGCGATGCCATGACTCGTGGCGTAAAGATACGCCAGTTGGACTTGGGCTTGCACGTCACCATCCATGGCAGCAAGGCGATACCACTGCTCGGCCTGGGCGGCGCTTTCTGGCACACCATGGCCTGACTGATAGTCACTGGCCAGGTCGATCTGTGCGTCTCGATCACCCGCCGCCGCAGCAAGTCGATACCACTTGTCCGCCTTGGACTCATCCTTCGGCACGCCGCGCCCCAGTGCGTAGGCGACCCCAAGGGCTGTCTCGGCTTCCGCATCACCTTGCTTTGCATCACGCCGATACCACTTCACCGCCTTGGCGTAGTCTCGAGGAACACCCTGACCGTAGTAGTAGACATTGCCGAGGTTGTATTCGCCGACAGGATCACCGTGGTCCGCAGCCGATTTGTACCAATACAGTCCCTTGGCATCGCTCTGCGGTACGCCGCGTCCTTTTTGGTAGAGCCAACCGAGGTTGACCTGGGCGTGCACATCGCCGGCATGCGCGGACAGGCGATACCACTTCGCCGCCTTGACGTCGCTCTTCGGAACCCCTTCGCCAGTCTCGTACATCACGCCGAGGTCGTTCTCGGCGACCGGGTTGCCCTTGCGTGCTTCCCGGCGATCAAGCTTGGCGATTTCAGCCTGGGGATGGCAACCAGTCAATAGCGCCGCAAGTGCGCAAATCGCGAATGCGCGATGTATCATAAGTCCCCTTCCATCCATGCCCCGGCAGAGTTTTCTGCGAATGCGTTGCGAACGTCGCCAAAAAGCAAGATCTTCGGGATGCCTATGGCAGAATCGAGCGTCGGATCGCGGCATGCCACCCAGCCTACGATGAAGCAGTGTGTGCGTTGTTCAACATGACGTAACTTGACCTGCATGCAGCGATTGGATGCGTCCGTGCAGTGACCGAAGCATGAGCCAGTTTGTGAGATCAAATCGCATAATATTCCCCGTGTCACAATTTCCCCGTGAAGGCCGCTCAAAATCGAACGACAGCCAATGACGCCACGCGACAGATGGCGGGCCAAGATGCGATATAATCGAGGAGATGGGTGAGCCAATCTCGAGCCCCAATCCGACAATCACCGGCGTCATAGCCTTTGGCAAGGATGGGCAATCATGGCTTGGTCCACCTGACGGCACATTTTCGATATCGATTTCCTGAACCACATGATCCGGCCCACCCATTTCTCCACTTGAAACGATCCATATGCGTTCGACAGGCGCGGCGTGCGTATTGGTGTAGCAGAGCCAAAGAATAGAGCCACCCGCATCCCCGTGGCGCTCGATCTGTCCTGCGTGCAATGCGCCCCTCACGTCATTCAGCGTGGTGTGCTCGAAGCGGGCGCCGAAAGCTCCCAGTGCGAAGCCTACAGCTGGCTCACTGCGGAGCGTGGCCCGGTACGGCATGAGGCGCCAGGACGGGAGCGCGGGTGGTGGCGTCTTTGCTGAGATCGGAGCGGCGGAACAAGCAAGCAACAGTAAACATCCTGCGGCGAAACTTGTTATGCCACGAGCCTTCTGGATAGAGGATTTTTCAGGTGTCACGCGGTGACATCCTCAGGTGTAACGGTTTGAACTCGGTCAAGATCTGCGGTGACACTCTTGCCCCCTTCGGTTACTCCACGCCACTGGCCCGTTGCGGCCGCCGCATGACCCCGCGGCATAACGTGCTGCGCGACAGTGTGTCGGATAAGTGTTGTCACGTGAATGATATTAGGGATTCAGATCAGTCAAATAATCACTCCGACGCATCAGTACGCGATTATGCCTCCAAGATGCAGGTTGAGCTGAGGCGGACCAGATCAACTTGGAATGACGCAAAACCTCGAATGTGTGGAAAGGAGCAGCGTGTTCCGCAACTGCGATCAAGTGACCATCCCGCAAATCTTTAGTAAGCAGTCTCGCAACTCGGAGTAAGCGATAAAACTTGTAAATAGTATTGGCAGCGACGATTGTAATGATAAGCAAAATTATTTCGCGAATATCTGTTGGTGTTGACCTTAATGACCCGCGCGATATTCCGGATGTGACACGTATTAGTGCAAACATAAATGCCGCGATAAAAAAGAACCTCACTCGCGTATTTTTTTTGAGACGCTGCACAGTCGCCGTTATTTCACTCAGTTCTTCCAAGGTAAATGAACGAAGGACCAGGGTGCGACGAGCTGAAGCTGGATGCTTTTTGGTTTCTATATTAGTGGTCGGCGATGCGGTCTCTGTAATCTCGGCAGCAATGCGCTTCGGCGGGATCCTGTTATTTGCCTTAAGTATGAACATTGAGCCTGGAAGCACGTCGATGCTTTCCAGAGCACCCTCACACAATGAGGCTTTTTCATGTATGTCCGACGGTGTATTTGACAAAGCTTCGAACCGCTCGACCAGGCCGATTTCCAGATCGAGTCGCAACAGTTTGCGCAGTTTTTTAATGTCGCGAAAGCTCAGAAATGCAAATGCTGGGAAAATGTAGATGCTGCAGACCAGCAGTATCACGCCGGCCACTTCGGCAATCCGTGTCGTATGGCTTTCCGCGAAGGCAAGCAGTCCTAAAACAAGACTCGTTGGTGATGCCGCAAGGAGAGCCCCCGGCAACCAGTATTGATTCCTGAATCGCTGCGTCTCCGAGCGCAAGTAGTTCATCTCGTCGGCATCAAGTCCACGAGTACCGACACTTCGCAAGCCCATACACCAGCGTGCACGTAATGCAACGGCTCCTTGCACCTTCCCCCCTACGGTCTGATCGGGATGCATTGGATGCTGTGGATTCGCGATGGCATCGGTGCGGCTCGCACTCAATGCATCGTTGTTCTCGGCGACTCCAGCCCCATCCACGCAGCCGGTGTGTAGCTGTAGTCCGTCGATCGCCAAGCTCGGGCGATGCCGATGTCATAGCCGTACACGAGCTGCACCGAGACGATGTCCCGCGTGGCGGCATCGGGAATGTCTTGAAACAGAGTGGACGCAAAGGAAGCTGCTTCAGCTTTCGGATCGGCTGGCCAGCGTCGCACCACCACCGACGCGTTGAGCATCGTGGTTTTGTGCATCGCGCCGCCATTGAATGACGACCAGCTTGCACCCTCGTTCACCGAGGCCGAAACAACATGGCTCTGTGCGTCCAATGTCCGTCCCGCCCGCAGAAGTGGCGCCAAGGATGTGATTCGCGACGCGAGCCAGAGTCCACCCAGAGGAAGGACGAGACTCAGCGCAATGGCCACCGCGATCACGATCTTGTGCACGCGCCGCAGCGGCGCGGGAAGTGGTACGGGGGCAGGGGCTGTGACGACGAACGCACCCGTGGCCAGATCGTGCACCGACTGCCGGGTCGGCAGGTTGAACAGCAGCAGGTAGAGGATGGAGAACCCAAGTCCAAAGACGAGGATCGACAGGATCATGGCGACCCACGGGATCATGCCATCGGCGCCCAGCATGAGACCGTTCAGAAAATAGGGAACAAAGAAGATCGTGGACCGCAGCAGCGCTTGCGCAAGGCTGAGCCCGCGTCCGCTGTGATCCACCACACGGATCCCGAGGAGACGCTTGCCGAGCGTACGGCCACCGCCGACGCGACTCTCGAGGACCCCGAAGTAGGCCACTGCAATGACAAAACCCAGCAACCGGCCCCAGGGTCCGAGTTCGGCCAAACGCGCAAACGCGACGGCACCCAGCGCTAAGCCGATGATCCCGAGAACGAGGCCATCGATGCAAAAAGCACCCAGCCGACGCCAGGCACCTGAGTAGGCGACCGGCGCACCCGAACCACTGCCCGACTGCGGTGCTTCCGACATGACTTCCCCCTTTGGAGTCAAACGTGCCGCACGATTACCCTAGCAGTCTATCTCGCTCGCCCCTCACGTTGGGCGCGTTTCAAAAACATCACCTGCCGGCGCCAATGCCAAGTTCGATCGCGCCGTGCAACTGCTGTCGAGAATACGCTAAGCCCGAGTCCGCCGCAGACGCGGCGGCCAAGAATGATTTTCAAAGAATACGACCGAGCAGGGCTAGGGGCGGCAACACCAAGGTGCCGAGCATCATTAGCGGCAGACTGATGATCACGGTCACCACCACGTAGCCTGCAGCGCGATCCTGCGGACACTTCATGGTCGCAGGCAGACCGATGTAGAGCAGATAGATGGCGTAACCATCAGCAACGTGTCCGATGGCAGCGGCCAGCGGCCACGTTGGGGGAAGGAGCATCAGTGCGCTGGTGATCCAAATCGGGGTATAGGCATAGGCGACAGCCTTCAGTGCCTGCACACGATCCTTGCGGCCCCCGAAGCTGGGTGCAAGAGCGCTAACGCACCAGGCCAACGCAAGGACTTCGATCAGATCAACTGCATAGCTGAGCAGTGCCGTTGCGCTCCCCATGCGCAGGCTCAACGAGAACCCAAGCGGTAGCTGACTACCGTAGATGGCGAGCGCCATCAGACTCGCCACCAGTGGGATCGCCGCAAGCCACAGTACCCAAGTGGTGTAGATCGATTGTGATGTCGCGTTTTCATCAGCAATCACTGACCATGTGTTGCGAGGCGCGAGCACGAGGTCACGCATGCGTATGAATCGAACGGTCAAGGTCATGGCGATCCTTTCGAGTTGCTTCGTGGCGGGAAATGACCAAGCATGCGCGAAGGTATTGACCATGCGCTTACAGCGCAACCGTCAGCAATCGCCGAAACTGCCCGCTGGTTTAGGGGCGCTCCGACCTCGCCGAGATGCAGAGTCGGGGTCAAGAATCGAGTGACCCCGCAGTGGGTCGATTCTGTTGAAAAACTCGGGGGCAAGATTTCGGGCCTGTCCGCCCGCAAAATCTTACTTGCCACAGTTTAGTTCTGGACGTTTGAAGGCAACAATTCGCTCAGAACCGAACGCTAGCCGGCGTCAGCGAGCCCGCCAAGCGGGGAGCCGAAGCGGTCAGCTCGACCACGTGCGCCTTCAGACTTTTCAGGTCCTCGACGCCAGCGGGCTTCTCGAGATCTTCGAGCAACGCCTGCATGCCTGCAAAGATCCCGACCAGCTCCATCAAGGTATCCAGCGCTGCGCCCATGGGTTCGGGCACCTCCAGGTTCTCCTGATCACCAAAGATGCCCGTCAGAAACCCATCGATTTCTTCCGCGCGCGTCTCGGCCAGGCTCGCCAAGCTCTTGCGCGTTGCGCGAGCCGGGGTTGGCATCAACTGATACGGCTGCATCTCGTCCTGGTGAATTGTGAGCTCGTTCCACAGCGCGTTGATCAGCGCTCCCAGCATCTCGTTGACCGCTTCGATGGACGCGCCTGCGGGCAGCATGCCATCCCAGATCCGGGCGAGCACCTTCATCGGCTGCTGGCAACAGGGCTATGATGCCACCGGTTCTAAGGTTATCTGGCCACGGCCATGCGTCTTTCAATCGGCTGCACCGGTGCAGTTCCGCTCATCGCCCCCAGGAAATGCGTGCACACCGCGTGGTACGGCATCGGGCAGTCATAGCGCTTCAGCATCTCGATCGCGCGCGCTCCGATGCTGCGGCGCCGATCGCGCCCTGCGGTCGATGGCTTCGGCATGGACAAGGCTCCGGGAGTGTGTTGCAGGATCGTAACCGCCGATGCCTGGCATGTCCCGATGGGTCGCTGCGGTGCAGGCGGCTTGGCGATGACAACGGCCCGTGTAGTCGAGTGTGGCAGGACAACCGCACGTCGCAGCACCGCCGCAGCCGGGCGGGCGATGTCCATGGGCTGCCATTTCACGAAGGGATTTGCCAACGACACGGATCGGCGCGAGGCGTGGCATTGGGCTGCCTGCATCAATTGCGGTGATGAGTCCGTCTGCGTGTCGCGTCATGCAGTGAATGAGCACGAGAAATCCATGCGCCACCTTGTGCACCTTCAGTGATATCGACCTCGTGCGAAACAGCACGTTGCGTCCTTCCATGAACCACGCCACGGCGGCAGACGCCGCGCACATGCCAGGCACTTGCCACCGACGCAATCGACATGCGCAGCATCACGCAGTGACCGCGTAACTGGGCACCTCGCAAACCACGACTGTCCATGAAGCAACCATCTTCGTGTTGAGCAACGCCGGGATCGTTGACGCCAGCTCGCCATTTCTGCAGCCCAGCCTGCGTGCGCACGTGGCTGCAGTGCGGCGATGCGCGCTGGGCTGTTCGATACCGCCATCGCGCATCACGCGCGTTTGTATCCCAGCGTGAAATGCGCCGCAGATTGCGTTGTCGCATACGCCCGACAGCCGCACGAACCCAATCAGGAATCAGGCGTTCAGCGGCCGTTTCGCCCATGAGATCGAACGACGTCGATTGACGTCCATGGCGATCGTGCATCCCGCTCTTGCCACAGCGCAAACGTGTGCTTTCTTGAATTCACGCGGAGCAGCCGCTTCGCCCAACTCAGGAGACCACGATGAAAACCGCAACCCAGCCGCTGACCCCTGCCACTCAGGATGCGCAATCGGACACGCGCGTGCCGCGCCGCGTGTCGCGTCGCAACGACCAACCCTCGCGGCAGGTATCGCCCGCGCCGGCACACCCGCCGGTCGCGGTGCCACCGCAAGATCCGCCGGCCACCCGCGCGCCAGCAATTCCCTACCTGCTCGGACCTGCCGCGACGCCGCCGGACGTGTCCAAGTTCGAGGTGATCACCACCGATAAGGTGGCCGAGCGCCTGGGCTATGCCAAGTGCACGATCCGCAACACCTGGATCGATGTCGTTTTGTTCGAGAACGTGCACTTCATCAAGCCGCGCCGGAAGTATCTCTTCCTGTGGGAGAACATCGTGCGCGATCTGCCCTACATGGGCCAGTGCGGCACGCTGATCCCGATGGCCAACGGGGGCTACGCACGTGGGTAAGGTGCGTACCCGCATCGAGTCCGGGAAGTTGTTCGTCGACTTCCGCTATCGCGGTCAGCGGTGCCGCGAGCAGACGGACTTTGCCGACACGCCGGCCAATCGTCGGCTGCTGCAAGGCCTGCTCAAGCGCATCGAGCGCGCGATCAGCGAGGGCAGCTTCGTGTATTCGGCATTCTTTCCGGACAGTCCGCGCGCCGCCCTCATGGCGGCGCCGGGCTTGCCCCCGGCCATCCACGGCGCCCTCGGCACACCGCTGGGCGTGCCGATGCCGGCGACTATGACGAGCAGCAATGCCGCCGCCCTCGCCGCGGCACCTCTTTTCGCCACCTTCGCCGAGACCTGGTACGTGGAGATGACGCCGCAGTGGCGGCCCGGCTACCGCGAGAACGTCCGCGCGGTGCTCGATCGCGATCTGCTGCCGTACTTCGGCGTGCAGCCGCTGGCGCTCATCGGCAAGGCCGAGGTGCTGGCGTTGCGCGCCGAGTTGGCGCAGCGCCCCGGCAAGAAGGGCACCCTTGGCCCAGCGCGCATCAACAAGATCCTCGGCGTATTGCGGCAGATCCTCAACGAGGCCGCCGACCGCTTCGGCCTGGTGCCGGCCTTCCGCGGCATCAAGCCCCTGAAGCTGCCGCGCAGCGACGTGCAGC
>DAIAZB010000405.1 GCA_027443745.1 Thiomonas sp.
GGCAAAGGTGCGTTCATGGCGCGTGTCTCCTGAGTGGCGGCCTGAGCAGGGTATGCGGCCAGCCGGTGCAGCGCAAGCTGCGGTTTGTGCGTCTGGCCCTGGAGCATGTTGAACCCCGGACCGCCTCCGCGCCTTGTGGGCGCGGGCTGATCATCAGCACGACGATGCTAGTGCGGCAACGCCGGAATTGCCAGAACGCGCCGGCGCGCACGGCGCGAAACCCGGCCCGGTGCGCCGCTCGGCGGGCGGCGCCGCAAGCCCCGGCGCCAGGCGTCAATCCAGCGCCTGCCGGATCAGCTCGCACAGCTTCTTGGCCCAGGGCGCCACGCGCTCCGTGGGCACGTAGGCGTAGCCGAGAATGAGGCCCTGCTGCTGCGGCTCGCCGATGGAGTAGCGCGACAGCGGCCGCACCGTCATGCCCTGCGCGTCGGCCGCGGCGGCGATGGCTTGGTCGTCGACGCCGGGATCCTGGAACACCAGGCACAGATGCAGTCCCGAGTCCTGGCCGGAGATGCGCACACGGCCGCCCAGGCTCTGCTGGATCTGCCGCGCCAGCACGTCGCGCCGCGTCTGGTAGGTCACGCGCAGGCGGCGGATCAGGGTGTTGAGGTGGCCTTCGGTGATGAAGTCGGTGAGAGCCGCCTGCAGCATGAGCTGGCCCGGCCGGTACAGGTCGTACAGCCCGGTGTTGAAGGCCGGCACCAGGTCCTTGGGTACCACCAGGTAACCCAGGCGGATGCCGGGATACATGACCTTGGAGAAGGTGCCCGAGTACAGCACCTGGGCATGCTCGTCCAGGCCTTGCAGGCTGGCGTAGGGGCGGCCGGTGTAGCGGAATTCGCTGTCGTAGTCGTCCTCGAAAATCCAGCAGCGGCGGCGCGCGGCGAACTCCAGCAGGGCGCGCCGCCGCGGCAGGCTCATGACATGGCCGAGCGGATATTGATGGGAGGGCGTGACGTAGATCAGCCGCGGGTTGCCCTGCCAGTCGATGGCCGTGGGCGCGATGCCATCGGCGTCCACGCCGATGGGCCGCAATTGCAGGCCGGCCGCCTGCAA
Source organism: Thiomonas sp. (assembly GCA_027443745.1). The sequence continues at coordinate 1,057 of DAIAZB010000405.1, forward strand.
TGCGCGGCGCGCGCCCCAGTAGCAGGGGTTTTCCACCCAGGCCTCGTCGCCGTGGTCGGTGAGCAGGCGCGCGGCGAGGTCGATGGATTGTTGCGTGCCCGAGGTGATGAGCACCTGTTCGGGCGTCACCCGCACCGAGCGCGACAGCGTGAGGTATTGCGCGATGGCCACGCGCAGCGGCATGTAGCCACCCTCCTGGCCGTAGTCCAGCAGGTCGCGGTCCAGGCTGCGCCAGTATTTGGCCTGCAGCTTCTGCCACAGCTGGATGGGGAATTCGGTGAACTCGATCGCCCCTGGCGCAAAAGGCTGCACCTCGAACTGCGCCGAGCCCGAGCTTTGCGTCAGCAGACCGCCGCGTTGCGACAGATCGCGCGGGTTGGCGTCGGCTTCGCGCATCTGGCGGGCGCGGCTGGCGTTGGCGGGCGTCAGCGGCCGCTGGTCGGGCAGGGTGTCCGACACATAGGTGCCGCTGCCTTGCTGCGCCGTGAGGTAGCCCTCGGCGACGAGCTGGCCCACCGCCGACATCACGGTGTTGCGCGACAGGTCCAGGTCACGCGCCAGGTCGCGGGTGGACGGCAGTTGCGTGCCGGCGGTGAGACGCCCGCCCAGGATGGTGCTGCGCAGAGTCTGGTAGAGCCGGCGGTTGAGCGGCGCGGCGTGATGCGGGTTGTCGGCCCGGTGCAATTCGGTCAACAGCAATTCGGCAAGATCGTAGGAACGCATGAGCGCGGGGCGGTGCCGGAGCAGGTCCAGACGCAAGCTTAAGTGGCCCCATCGAAAAAGCCTAGGGCAGTCAAATTCATGGGGCCATTGATGACCGCCACCTCGAAGCCGCCGCCAAGCCGTTCGAACTCGGCCGCGACGTCGTCCACGCGGCCTGGCTCGGGCCAGGGCAGTGCGTCGCAACCCGCGGCGACCGTAGGCCTTGGTGGGACGCCAGGCGCCGGCGCTGCCCGGGTTGCAGCCCTCGGACTGGTTCTCACCGAAAAGCCGATAGTGGCACTTCCGAGGGTGCCATTGTTGACGTATCTTGTGTGCATCAAAGGCCAAAAGATCCAGGAAAACCCGTAGCTTAGGTGGTTTCAACGGCCCTCCGCACCACCCCTGCAGTCGCTCAAGCGGTTCCGGTCGCGACCATCATGTCAAGCCGCCCGTTACGCATCCTGAACGTATCCGTATGTCATCCGTCCCGCCCCTGGTGGCTGTCTCCACCGACCTCAAGCTCCTCGCCGGCCACCCGACCTACGCGGTGGCGCAAAAGTACGTTGACCCCGTGCGCGATTTGTCCGGCTGTCTGCCACTGCTGCTGCCCGCGCTGGGCGACGCGCTGCCCATCGACGCCGTGCTCGACGCCGTGCATGGTCTGGTGTTTACCGGTTCGCCGTCGAATGTCGAGCCGCGCCATTACGGCGAGGCCCTGGCCGACCCCGCATCCCCCGCCGACCCGGCGCGTGACGCCACGACCCTGCCGCTGATCCGCGCGGCCATTGCCCGCGGCGTTCCGGTGTTCGGCATCTGCCGCGGCTTCCAGGAAATCAATGTCGCCCTCGGCGGCAGCCTGCTGCAGGAGGTGCACAACACCGAAGGCTTCGCCGACCACCGCGAGGATGGCGATCTCGACATTGACGGCCAGTACGGCCCGGCGCACGTCGTGAACGCCGTGCCCGGCGGCTGGTTGCATGGCCTGGTCGGCGCGCCCAGCTGGCAGGTCAACAGCTTGCATGGCCAGGGCATCAAGACCCTGGCCTCCGACCTGCTCGCCCAGGCACACGCGCCCGACGGACTGGTCGAGGCCTACAGCCATCGCCACGCCCCCGGTTTCCTGCTCGCCGTGCAGTGGCATCCGGAATGGCAGGCCGTCAACAACCCCGTTTCGCGCAAGCTCTTCGGCGCCTTTGGCGA
>DAIAZB010000406.1 GCA_027443745.1 Thiomonas sp.
CATGTCGCGCAAGGCCTGCCAGCTCAGATGCCCAGCCTTGCCGACGGTTTGTGTATTGACGAAAAAGTCGCCCGAGCCACCGGCGTCGTGCAAGGCCTGCGCTGCCCATGCATTGCTGACGTCGCCGTCGTCGAAGGTGAACGCGACCGCGGACGCTTGCGGGGACAGCAGCAGCGACCGCACGCTGCGGGGTCGCTGCCCGGCGTCACGGACGAGCTGAAGCTGCTCCAGAAACCGGACCGGGCCGACGGCGTAGTGCGCATCGGCTTGTGAGAAGCCATCGCCTGCATCGGATACTGCGTGATACATCAAGACCGTGGTTGGATGGGGTTTGATCATCGCAGTCAGGTCGGCAGAAGTTCAGAGCAAGCTGGTGAATCTGCCGATTTTTCGCAGTTGGGATCAACATCCTATTCGTTGGCGTGTGGCTTGGAACCCTTGATTCATGGGGTTGGCGAGGCCACCCGGGCATGCGGGGCGAGCACGAGCGAACGAGCAGGAATGTGGCGTGAGGCGTGTTGGAGAGCAGTCATTCGGCAGAAGCTGCCGCAAAAGCCGGCTTGGTGTTGACCCAGCAGACCTCAATCTCTGTAAGGGTCGTCGCTCCAAGTCGCGAACTTTTGTGGCTGACTCTGAACTACGGGATGTAGGCAAGGCGTCTCTTCACCGGCGCGCTGCCAGACCAGCCCTCACCAACCCATAGCGAGCATACGCATGCTCGCCCGACGCGTCACCATGGACCGCGATGAAGACCGAAAGCCAGTCGACCCTTCAAACCACGCCGCGATCATTGAGGTTATTACTCGCCGCCACCATTTTTTACATCCCGAATCAGTCCCATTTTCCAGACTTTTCCGTGGTGGGATTGAACATCACCAACCTGCTGTTCGTCGCCATCCTGCTGCTCGTGCTGCGGCACAGAGATGAGGCCAGGGCGCTGGATCCGGCGCCCTTGAAAAAACAGTTCCTATTTTTTTTTCTGATGATGGTCTGGGGCTTCCTCGTCGGCCAGGTGGGCGGCGGTGCCTCGACGACCCTGGCCGACCTCGAAGTGCTCAAGAACTGCATCACTTACATGCTGTTCTTTTTCCTGGCTTACTACGCCGTGCAGGACGCCAGGACCATCCGCTTCCTGTTCTTCGTCATACTGTTCACGGCATTTTTCGACATCTACCTCGGCCTGCGCCAGGCGCTTGACTACGGCTTCAACTTCAACGCCGCGCGCCGCGTCGCCGCGCCGTTCAGCTGGAACACGTCCGACGCCAACCGCTCCTCGGCTTACTTCACCATCTATCTCTGCCTGCTGGGCGTCACCGCCTTCTACTGGCGCTCCAGCCGCACGGTGCGCTGGCTGGCGCTGGGCGTGGCCGCCTTCGGCATCTTCGTCAACTTCTTCACCTATTCCCGGCAGTCCTACGGCATTCTGGCGCTGCTGGCCCTGATCCTGGCGTTGCGCCGCAACGTCGTGTTCGCCTTGGTTGTCGCCATCGCGCTGTTCAACTACAGCTTGTGGATGCCGGCCGGCGCCGTCAAGCGCATCGACATGACCATCAGCACCCAAAGCGCCATGCCAGGGACGGTGGGCGGCACCTCGCTCAAGCAGCAACTCGCGACCAACAGTGACCAGCGCTTCCTCATCTGGTCCGGAGCGGCCAAGCTCATCGAGCACGCTCCCTGGGGCATCGGACTGAACCATTTCACGCGCGACATCGGCCAGGTCGCACCCGCCGCGGCCGACCAGGATGCCAACTGCTACTACGTGCTCAGCGCCACGGAGGACAGCTTGCTTGCGCCCGTGGCCATGCTCATCCTGCTGTATGGACTGTACCGACTGGGGCGCTCGGTGGAAAGGCTGGATGACACGCAGGAGTCCAAGGTCTATGGCATCAGCCTGTGGTTGGCCGTGCTCGCCATCGTGCTGGTGAACATCTACGGCAGCCGCTTCGTCGACGGCAATCTCATGACCAATTTCTGGATCTTCGCCGGCCTTGCGGCGCGGCATCGGACCCTGGCACTGCAGGCGCAGGCACGCCTGCCGCAAGCGGTGCAAACCCTGCGCGGCAACCGGCGCCCACAGGGCCGGGCCGTGCTTGCGCCAGGTCGTGCGGCTGTGCGGCAGCAGCCGCTGTGATGCCGGTCGCCGCGCCGCTCACCGCTGTTCCACGCACAAGGTGGTGCTTCCCGCCTGGGTGAGGTTGTTGACGGTGGCCTGGCGGCCTTTGAACCACACTTGCAAGTCGCCGTTCTTGTAGCGCGCGCCGTCGGCGGCGACGGTCTGTTCGAGTTTGACGGTGCCGAGCGCGGTGGACAGATTGACGCTGACATCGCCGAACGTCGCGACGAACGAGGTGCCGTCGTTGCAGACGTAGCGCACGGCGTTGGCCGGTAGCGGGCCTGACTGCGGCGAGAACACCGGCGCGGCCGGGGCCTGGGTTGCGCTGCCCTGGCTGGGTGGGTTGGAGGCTGGAGATGCAGGCGGATAGACGAGACCGGGCGCTGGCTGGCTGGCTGGTGCCGAAGCTGCCGGATAGGTGGCGGAATAGGCCGATGACGCCGCCGGCGCCGAGGGCGCCGACGCGGGTGCCAGCGGCTGCACGGCAATGCCGGGCGTGGGCTGCAGTGGCTGAACCTGCGCGGCGGGTGGCTGCATGCTGGCCGTGGGTGGCGGGCTGTAGGTGTTGCGCGGTGTTGGCGGAGTGTTGGCGGGAGGCGACATGGGCAGTTGCACCACCGGCGCCGGACCGTTGAGCGACACCGCGGTTTCGCAGCCGGCGAGCAGCAGCGTCGCCACGCCGGCTGCGAGCAGAGAACCGGTGCGGAGTCGCCACCCCGCCTTCGGGTGCGACGGGTTCTGCGGGCGGATGAAATGCGGATGCTGGCGGGGGGGCATCGGGTGTTCTCCTGCGGTGGACGCGCACACGGCGCGAAGACTCATCTCGATTACACCAGATCGGCCGGATGGGGATGTGACGGGCGGTGAATGGCGCACGGCGCCGCGGCCCCTCGCCGCCGTGCTACGGCCGCACACCGCGCGGCAGCAGCACCCACATGCGTCCGGGCGACTGCTGGCGACCGGCGGCGTCACCGGCGGCGTCACCGGTGCCGAAAAACAGGTCAGCCCGCAGCGGACCCGTGATGGCGCTGCCCACGTCCTGCGCGAAGACCAGATGCGCGAAGGGCTGGCCAGCCACGGTGGTGGCGAGCCACAGCGGCGTGCCCAGGGTCAGCAGGCGCTTGTCCACGGCCACGCTGCGCAGCGCGGTGAGGGGCACGCCCAGGGCGCCTGTGGGACCGCCTCGGGTGGGGGCTGCAGCGCTAGTGGCTGAGTTGTGCGGTGCCCAATGTGCCGGCATGGGATCGGCGGGGGATTGTGAACCCAGCAGCGTGGCGTGGAAGAACACCACGCGCGGGTTGGCGTCGAGCATTTGCGGCACGCGCGCCGGGTGCATTTGCGCCCAGGCGCGGATGATCTGCATGGTGACGGTGCCGCGCAGCTCGCCCTGATCCAACAGCCAGCGGCCCACCGATTTGTAAGGCCAGCCGTTGTCGCCGGCGTAGCTCAGGCGCAGCATGCGCCCATCCGGCAGATCGACCAGGCCCGAGCCTTGCACCTGGAGGAACAGCGCGTCCACCGGACTTTCCAGCCAGGCCACCACCTTGCGGCCGAGCACAGCCCGGGCCTGCGGGTCCGCGTTGATCTGCGCGCGGCTCCAGTACGGCAGCACCTCCTGGCGTCCATCCGTCCATGCCAGCCGGCCACGGGTGACGCCATCGGCCGCGTCGGGCCGGGGAACCAGGTCAGCCGGCAGGCCGTAGATGGGCACGACATAAGGCCAGCCCGGCGTGAGCGAGCCTTTGAGCACCGGCTCGTAATAGCCGGTGACCAGTCCGCTGTCCTGTCCGGCCGGACCCTGCGCCTCCCAGGGCTGGAACCACTGCTCGAAAAAGCGGCGCTGCGCTGTCGTGTCGCCGGCGGGAACCTGCGCCGAGGCGGCACAGGCCGCCGCCAGTTGCGGCACCGGAGCGCGGCAATCGCGCTGCCAGGCGGTCCAGACATCGGTGAAGTCGTCCGCCTGCCAGCCCGGCAGCTCGCCGAAGCTGGCGGCTTGCAGCCGCAGGCCGGGGCCGGTGAGCGGGGCAGCGGCACTCGGCGACAGGGCCGCTGGCGGCACGGGAATGACAGGAACCTGCGACATCGGGGTAACGGGCGCGACCGCCGGTGGCGAGGCGCAGCTCGCCAGCAGCGCGGCCGTGAGCGCAGGCCATGCCAAGCGGGCGAGCGCCCGGCCGAGACGGGCGAAGGCGCAGTGCATGGGGGCGCGGCAGGGGTCGGCGGCAAACCCGCGCATCACACGGTCTCGGAGCGGACGCTGGGTGTTGCGCGCGGCGGCCAGACAAAAGACAGCGGACGATGCCGCAATCGCCGGCGCAACGCCGTGTTCACCAGGCGACGACCCTGCGCACC
>DAIAZB010000407.1 GCA_027443745.1 Thiomonas sp.
GCCTTCGAGCACGATGCCCTGCGGTTGGCCCTCCACCAGTGCGCGCAGGTCTTGCTGCAGGGTGACGACGTCGAAGCCGGCACGCCCAGCGGCCAAGCGATCGACCTGCACCGTGAGGTATTGCACGCCTTCGGGCCGCGCCGCCAGCACTTCCTGCGCGCCGGGGACGGCCTTGAGCACCTGCGCGACTTGTTGCGATAAGTCGCCGAGATGGGCGATGTCGGGGCCGAAGATTTTCAGCACCAGATCGCCACGGCTGCCGGTGAGCATTTCCGACACGCGCATTTCAATCGGCTGGGTGAAGCCGAAGTTCACGCCGGGAAAGCGCTCCAGCACCTTGCGCATGGCCGCGATCACGTCGTTCTTGCTGCCGCGCCACTGCGACGCCGGTTTGAGCACGAGGAAGGTGTCGGTCTCGTTCAGCCCCATCGGGTCGAGGCCGAGGTCGTCGGAGCCGCTGCGGGCGACGATGGACTCGATCTCCGGCACGTCTTTCAGCAGCGCCTGCTGCACCCGCAGGTCCAGCGCGGCGGTTGCGCCCAGGCTGACCGAGGGCAGCTTTTGCAATTGCACGATCATGTCGCCCTCGTCGAGCGTGGGCATGAAGGTCTTGCCGACGCGGGTGTAGGCCCAGCCCGCGGCGACCAGCGACAGCAGCGACACCACCACCACGATGCGGCGGTGGGCGAAGCTCCAGTTCAGCACGCGCTGATAGCCCGCCGAGAGTTTGCGCACCAGCCAGGGGTCGCCGTGAGGAGCCGTTTTCAACAGCAGCGACGCCATCACCGGCACGATGGTCAGGGCGATGAGCAGCGACGCACCGAGTGCGAACACGATGGTCAGCGCCACCGGGCGGAACAGCTTGCCCTCCAGCCCTTCGAGGGTGAGCAGGGGCAGGAACACGATGGCGATGATGGCCACGCCAGCCAGCACCGGGCCGGACACTTCCGACACGCCGCGCAGGATGCGCCCCAGGCGGTCGGTGGTCGCGGCGCCGGGGTTGCGGTCAGGCGCTTTTTCCGGGTCGTGGCTCATGTGATTGACCAGGTTTTCCACCACCACCACGGCGGCATCCACCAGCATGCCCAGCGCGATCGCCAGCCCGCCCAGGCTCATCAGGTTGGCGCTCAAACCCGCCCAGCGCATGAGGATGAAGGTGGCCAGCGCCGACAGCGGCAGGGTGATGGCCACCACCAGCGCCGCGCGCCAGTTGCCGAGGAACAGCAGCAGCATCACCACCACCAGCGCCACGGCCTCGCCCAGGGCCTTGGTCACGGTGCCCACGGCGCGCTCGACCAGCTGGCTGCGGTCATAGAACACCTGGATTTTCATGCCTTGCGGCAAGCGCGGTTCGAGTTCGGCGAGGCGCGATTTCACGCCGTGAATCACCTGCTGCGCATTGGCGCCGCGCAGGCCGAGCACGATGCCTTCCACCGCTTCGCCCTGGCCATCGGCCGTGACGATGCCGTAGCGCGTGCTGCTGCCCACGCTCACCTCGGCCACATCGCTCACCCGCACAGGGGTGCCGCGCACGTTGGCGACGACGCTGTTGCGCATGTCGTCGGCATGGGCGAAGGCGCCTTGCACCCGCACGATGCGCGTTTCTTCGCCTTCATCCAGGCGGCCCGCGCCGTCATTGCTGTTGTTGGTTTGCAGGGCCCTGCGCAATTGGTCGAGCGACAAGCCCCAGGCCGAGAGTCTGGCCGGGTCGGGCTGCACGACGAAGGCGCGCACGTCGCCGCCGAGCATGTTGACATCGGCCACGCCGGGCACGGTGCGCAGCGCAGGGCGGATGAGCCATTGCAGCGCGCTGCGCTTTTGCTCCAGCGTCGCATCGCCTGCGATGGTGAACATGAACAGGTCCGACAAGGGCGTGGTGATCGGCGCCAGCCCGCCTTGCGCCGATGCGGGCAATTCGCCACGCACATTGGCCAGCGCCTCGGCCACCTGCTGCCGCGCCCAGTACACATCGGTGCCTTCGGCGAAGTCCACGGTGATGTCGGCAATGCCGTACTTCGACACCGAGCGCACGATGCGCTTGTCGGCGATGCCCAGCACCTCCTGCTCGATGGGCAGGACGATGC
>DAIAZB010000408.1 GCA_027443745.1 Thiomonas sp.
GAATTCCTGCATGGCGCGCGCGACACCGTGCCGCTGCTGCTGGGGGCTGCGCCCTTCGGGTTGATTTTCGGCGCGCTGGCGGCGGGCAGCGCGCTCGGCACCAGCGGGGCGCTGGCGATGTCGGCATTGGTCTTCGCCGGCTCGGCGCAGTTCATCGCCTTGAGCCTGCTGGGCAGCGGCACCAGCGGGCTGATCGTGGTCTTCACCACCCTGGTGGTCAATCTGCGCCATGTGCTGTACTCCGCCAGCCTGCAGCCGCAGGTGGCCAGGCTGCCGCAGCGCTGGCGGGTGCTGCTGGCCTTCTGGCTCACCGACGAAACCTATGCCGTGGTGTATCACCGCTACGCCCGCGACGACGGCGCGCCGTTCAAGCACTGGTACACCGCCGGCTCTGGCGCCATCATGTACGCCAACTGGCTGGGCTGGACGGCGGCCGGCGTGTGGCTGGGGCAGACCAGTCCGGCGCTCGCGCATCTCGGACTGGAGTTCGCGCTGGTGGCCACCTTCGTCGGCATCGTCGTGCCCTTGCTGCGCGACGCGCCGAGCATTGCCGCCAGCCTCACCGCGGCGGCGGTGGCCCTGCTGGCGCGCGACCTGCCCTACAAACTTTCGCTGCTGGCCGCGGCGCTCGCCGGAGTGCTGGTCGGCGTGTGGCTGGACGCGCGCGCCGCAGCGCGTTCGCCCAAGCCTGACCGCACGGAGAACGCGCGATGAGCGCCACGCTCTGGGCCGTGATCGGCGGCATGGCGGCCGTCACCTTCGCCATCCGCTACGCCCTGTTCGGGCTGGGCAGCCGGCTGCGGTTCCCGCCACGCGTGCGGCAGGCGCTGCGCCATGTGCCGGTGGCCGTGCTCACGGCCATCGTCGCTCCCATGGTGTTGCTGCCGGACGGCCGGCATTGGGACCTGAGCTGGCGCAACCCCTGGTTGGCCGGAGCCCTGGCCAGCGCCTTGCTGGTGCTGGGCACGCGACGTCTGCTGGCCGCCATCGCCGGGGGGCTGGCGGTGTATCTGCTGTGGCGCTGGGGCTTCGGCCCGGCTTGATCGACACCAGCAAGTTCTGGCGCCAGCACTGCTCCCTTGTGGAGCCATGCCACTGCGTCATGCGCCTTTCGGCCTGAGCGCCGGCTTCGGGGCAAGCCTGGCGCGGTGCCTGCAGTGACGATGGCGGCTTTCGCCTCGATCCGAGCCGCCCTTGCCGTCGATCAAGGCCCCGAATATACTGTTTTTATATCCAGTTTTCAGGCATTGTGATGCCCTCAAGAATCATCCCCATCCAACGCCTGGGCGTCGCCGCCGCGGTTCCCGATCCAGGCCGCGACTCGCTCAAGGGGCGCGGCACGGCGGTGGCCATACCCCACCGCTTCGAGCCCAGCGCACGCGAGGCGTTCGACGACGGCTGGGACACGCTCGATGAAGCCGCGCTGGCCCGCAGCGAGGCGTCGCCCCCCGCCACCACGGTGACCCACGAGCAGGCACGCTCCCTGCTCACGCGCAACAGCTCACCGGACATCCCCTTCACCCTCTCGCTCAACCCCTACCGCGGCTGCGAGCATGGCTGCATCTACTGCTACGCGCGGCCGACGCACGCCTATCTGGATCTATCCCCCGGGCTGGATTTCGAGACCCGGCTGGTGGCGAAAATCAACGC
>DAIAZB010000409.1 GCA_027443745.1 Thiomonas sp.
CGCAGCCTGCGATTGGGAGGTCGCCCAGAGCCGCTGGAATTCGGCCAGCGTCAGCGCCTGGGCGTCGCGCAAGCGCCATTGCGCGGCATCCACTTCAGCCAGTGCGGCGCGCTCTGTCGACACCCGCGCCGGGCCGCCGAAGGGCATGGCAAACTGTAGGCCGATGATGCGCTCGCGACCGCCGCGATCGGAGCCAACGTAGGCCCCCACCGTTGGCTGCGGGGTGCGCGCGGCGGTGGCCTGCCCGGCCTTGGCCTGCGCCTGTTGCAGTGCGGCGCGGTCGCGCGCGAGGATGGTGCTGTTTTGCTCCACGAGGGCGCGCAGCGCGTTGCCTGACAGATCGGGCAGGGCGAGCTGCGCCGTGCTCCCCGCCTGCCCGCTCAGGGTGGTGTCGCCCGCGAGCGCGGGATAGCGCGCTTCCAGCGCGGCGCGGCTGCTCGACGCCAGCCCTTGCGCCAGCAACAGCGCCGACTGCGCGCGCGCTTCCTCGGCCTGCATCTGCTCCAGTTCGAGCACGCTGGCGTCGCCCAGCGCCTTGCGGCGCTGCAAGGCCTGCACCTGCCCCTGGATCAGGGTGAGGTTCTGCTGCGCCAGTGCCGCCTCGGCCTGCGCGCGCTGCGCGGCGAACCAGGCGGCGAGCACATCGGTCAACAGCAATTGCCGCGCGCCGATCAAGCCGGCGTTGGCCGATGTGGTCAAGGCGTCCGCCAGGCGGATGTCGGCCTGCGCCTGCGAGGGCAGGCGGATCTGACGGTTGAGCAGCAACTGCCATTCGGCGAAGTTGCCGCTGTCCGGCGGGGCCTCGATGCGGCGCTGCTGCAACTGCGCCTGGCCGGTGAACTCCTGCGTGCCGGAGCGCAGCACCTGACCGTTTTGCAAGGCGGCCTGCTGCATGGCCTGCGCCTCGTGCAGCAGGGGCGTGTCGGCCAGCAGCCGGTCGATCCGGGCAAATGGCGGCAGCGTCGGGCGCGGCAAGGCGCTCAACTGCGGCAGCATGTCCTGCGACAGCGCGGCCGGAGGCGTTTGCGCCGACGGCTCGACGGGTGAAGCGGACTGGGGCGTACCGGCCAGCGCCGGCGCCGACGTGGTGAACAGCAGCGCCAGTGCGGCCACCAGGGTGCGCAGGGCGAAGGGTTGCGAGGTGAAGTGCATCAGACGTTCTCCGTCGGGTTGGTTGCGACTTCGGCTTCGCGCTCCTTGCGCGGCAAGCCGAAGCGGGCGAACAGCAGGGGCAGCAGCACCAGGGTCAGGGCGGTGGAGCTCAGCAGCCCGCCGACCACGACGATGGCCAGCGGTTTCTGGATTTCCGAGCCCGGCCCGGTGGCCGACAGCAGGGGGATGAGGCTGAGCGCGGTGATGGTGGCGGTCATCATCACCGGGCGCAGGCGGCGCATGGAGCCTTCGCGCACCGTCTGCGGCAGCGGCAGGCCGCGCTGCAGCAACTCGTTGAAATGGCTGACCAGCACCACGCCGTTGAGCACCGCGATGCCCAGCAGGGCGATGAAGCCAACCGAAGCGGGCACCGACAGGTATTGCCCGCTGGCCCACAGCGCGAGCACCCCGCCGACCAGCGCGAACGGAATG
>DAIAZB010000410.1 GCA_027443745.1 Thiomonas sp.
GGCAAGTCCAACCTGATCGAAGCCATCACCCAGGTCTTCCGCTGGGTGGACATGCGGCGCAGCGAGCCGCGCTTTCGCTATCGGGTTGAGTACCGCATCCAGCCACAGGGCCACACCGTGCCCGAGCCGCCGCGCGTGACCTTGAGCAACGTGCCGGGCGAAACCACTATCCGCATCAATGGGCAGGAGGTCAAGCGCACCGAGTTCGAGAAGCGCAAGGCCGAGTGGTTTCCCGACCTCGTGTTCGGCTACTACTCCGGCGGCAGCCGCCGGCTGGAAGCGCTGTTCGACAACCACCAGCGCCGCTACTACGACGACATCAAGCTTGAGGAAGACGTCGCCAAAGTCGCGCTAGCGCAGACGGCCCGGCGCTTGTTCTATTGCCGCCCCATCCATGGCGTGCTGGCGCTGATGGCGCTGTTTGCCTTCCCCGACAGACGAGTCACCGAAGAACTCGCCGCCAAGCTGGGCATCACAGGCTTCCACTCGTTGCTGGGCTTGTTTCGGGAGCCCTGGTTTGCAAAGGGCAGAAAGACCAGCGCCCGGGAGCTGTGGGGTGCGGGCGGTCCAGCGGGAAGCACGGCCCAGCGATTCAAGGAAGTCGCGTTTCACCCGCTGGCGCTGGAGGGCAATGCGGTGGACGACTACCGCGACAAGAAGCAGTCCGAACCGCAGTACGCCACCTTCCTGCCCTCACTGGCGCATCTGCAGCGTGTGGCGCAGAACTTCAAGAACGAACGCGAGATGTTCTATGCCCTGGAGGCGATGGACATCTCCGACCTCGTCCGCGAGATTCAGGTATGGGTGACGCGCAGCAACGATGCCAGCGGTGACGTGGGCTTTGCCGACCTGTCCGACGGCGAACGCCAGCTGCTGATGGTGCTGGGCCTCATCCGCGTCTCGCGTGGTAAGCGCGCCTTGTTTCTGCTGGACGAACCCGACACGCACCTGAACCCGCATTGGCAGCACAGCTACCTGAAGCTGATCGAGGACTGGACGGGCAGTGCCGCGGAGAAAGACCAATGCCACATCGTGCTGACCTCGCACAACCCGCTGACCATCTCGGCGTTGACGCGCGATGAGGTGCGGGTGATCGCGCAGGCCGCGGATGGTCAGGTGACGGCATCTCCGCCGTATGCCGACCCGAGAGGCATGGGCTTCACAGCCACCTTGACCGAGATCTTTGGCTTGTCGACCAGCCTCGATGTCGACACCCAGCGGCTCGTGGACGAACGCAACGAACTTGCGCAGGTGGCGGATCGATCCGCCACCCAGCAGCGCCGCCTGATCGAGCTGAACGATCGACTCGCCCGCCTTGGCTTTCTCAACGAGGACAGGGAACCGCTGTACCAGGACTTCCTCAGGGCGTGGCACGACCTGCGCTATGCCGACAGGCCGCCGCTCAGCCCGGCCGAACTCGAGGCCCGGCAGCGCGCGATGAAGGAGCTGATCAAGCAACTCACCACGTCCGAGGCGAAGCCATGATCTTCGTCCGCCGAGACCCCAGCCTGATCCCCGAGAAGGTGCTGCGCGTCGCCGAACGCGCGCAGGCGAAGCTCGAAGCTCTGCCGCCCGACGAGCGCGCCGCGTTCATCGAGAAGAAGTCTCATGTCTGGCGCGGATTCGCTCGCTATCTGGCCAAGATGTCGTACGGCAAGTGCTGGTACTCCGAGAGCGACAGTGTTCAGTCCTTCAAGGATGTCGATCACTACCGGCCCAAGAAGCAGGCCAAGCGAAGCGAGACCGAGAGTGACGAAGGCTACCCCTGGCTGGCATTCTCCTGGGACAACTTCAGGCTCTCGGCCCAGCGATCCAATCAGATCAATCGGGACGACGATACCGATCAGGCTGTCGGCAAGGGCGCGTGGTTTCCGCTGATGGTCAGCGGCAAGCGAGCAACCTGGGACGATCGATGCATCGACGACGAGCGGCCCGTTCTTCTCGATCCCACGAGGCTTGCGGATGTCAGCTTGATCGAGGTGACTGCCACCGGTCAGATGGGGGCGAGCAAGTTCTGCTTGGGTGATTACGAGCGCAGGCGCGTCAGCGACAGCGTCAAGCTCCTCGGCTTGGACCTTCCAGGCTTGCGGAGTGCGCGCCAGCGGACGATGCGGTTGATGCAGGAGCTGCTCGACCAGCTGCAACGCACGCTCGCGCAAGCCGAATCAGGCGCGATGGAGTCTGAGTTCCTGGCGACAAAGTTGCCGATTGACGGACAGCTGAACCAGCTGCGGCGGCTGACCCGACCGAGTGAGCCGTATGCAGCCGCGGCCCGAGCGCAGCTTCGCTTGTCCGGCTTCGGCGAACTGTGCGAACCAGTCGAGCAGATGGAGGCCGCTGCATGAGCGACATCAAACTGTTCCGCCTCAGCGCCGGCGTCGCCGTCGAGCTGCAAGGCGACGCCTCCGATCTGGAGAAACCACTTCAGACGCTGATCGAGGCCAACCTCGAACCGCTGCTCGGCATCCGCTTCCTGGCCACCGAGTACTCCACGGGCAAAACGCACGCCGGCCGCATTGACTCGCTCGGCCTGGACGAGAACAACTGCCCGGTGATCCTGGAGTACAAGCGCTCGGTCGGCGAGAACGTCATCAACCAGGGCTTGTTCTATCTGGACTGGCTGATGGACCACCAGGCCGAGTTCAAGCTGCTGGTGATGGACCGTTTGGGCAAGCCGGCGGCCGATGCCATCGACTGGGGCGCGCCGCGGCTGGTGTGCATCGCGGCGGACTTCACCAAGTACGACGGCCATGCGGTGCAACAGATCAATCGCAACATCGAGTTGATCCGCTACCGCCGCTTCGGCGAAGAACTGCTGTTGCTGGAGCTGGCCAATGCAACCAGCGCAAACGCCGGGCGCTTGGCGTCTGCGAAGTCGGCCAAGGCACAGAAGGCCCAGGTCACCGAACCTACCGCCGTCAAACCGGGCACGACAGGTGATCGATCGTTCGCGGAGTGGCTGCCACTGCTGCCGCCGCATCTGGGCGAACTGGTCGCGTCACTGGACGGGCACGTGCTGTCGCTGGGCGACGATGTGCAGCGCAAGGAGCTGAAGCTGTACGTGGCCTTCAAGCGACTGAAGAACTTCGCCACGGTGGTGCCGCAGAAGAACCGACTGCTGCTGTACCTGCACATCGACCCCGGCCAGGTGGTGCCGCTGCCCGCAAACGGCCGCGACGTCAGCCAGCAGGGGCATTGGGGCACGGGTGACCTGGAGCTGGCCCTGACGTCGCAGGCGGACCTGGATGCTGCAAAGCCGCTGATCCTGATGGCGTACGAGGGTAGGGCAGCCTTCGCTGCTTCGAAGCCGCCGCCAACCTCCGGGGGCTGACACGTGCCTGCCCCGCAGCCCACGCGCCTGTTCCACATCACGGCCATCGCCAACCTGCCGGCGATCTTCGCTGCGGGCGCGCTGCTGTCGAAGAACGGCGGTGCTGCTGCGGGCATCAACTACCAGAACATTGCGCATGCCGGTGCACAAGGCGCTCGAGCAGTGCGCACGGTTCCCAACCCGCCTGGTGGGCTGGTGCATGACTTCGTGCCGTTCTACTTCGCGCCGCGGTCCCCGATGCTGTACGCGATCAATGGCGGCCGCGTCGCGGGCTGTCAATGGCGGCAAGGTGACATCGTCCACTTCGAGACCACGGTCCAGAACGTCGCCGGCCTGGGGCAGCCCTATGTCTTCTACGACCGGAACGCCACGCTGGCCTTCAGCACGGCATACACCGACCTTGCGCACCTCGACACCGCCGTCGCCTGGGACCTACTGACCGAGGCGCCACAACTCGATGGCTTCTGCATGTACTGGCAAAGCCGGGCGGCCGTGGCTCGATATGTGGACCGGATGGAGCGCCGCCAGGCCGAGTTTCTTGTCAGGGACAGGGCGCCGCTGCAGTGCATGACACGCCTGGGTGTGATCGATCTCGCCCGCCAGGCGCAGGTGCAGGCACTGCTGAACCAAGCGGGCGTAGCATTGCGCGTGGACATCATGCCGAGCTGGTACTTCTAGGAACACAACATCGTGATCAAGCTGACCCACGGTGACCTGCTCAAGCAAGACGACGTGGATGCGATCGTCAACACGGTGAACTGTGTCGGCGTGATGGGCAAGGGCATCGCCCTTCAGTTCAAGAACAAGTGGCCGGCCAACTTCACTGCATACGCCGCCGCCTGCAAGGCCGGCCAGGTGCGCCCGGGCCGCATGTTCGTGTTCGACTCGGGCGGGCTGGTCAAACCGAACTTCATCATCAACTTCCCGACCAAAGACCACTGGCGCGGTTCGTCCAAGATCGAATTCATTCGCGATGGCTTGGTCGACCTGGTGGCGCAAGTCAAGCGCTTGGGTATCCGTTCCATTGCCGTCCCGCCGCTCGGGTGCGGCAACGGGGGGTTGGACTGGGCGGATGTGCGTCCACTGATCGAGGCCGCATTCGAGACCTTGCCTGACGTGGAAGTGCGGCTCTTCGAGCCTGCCGGTGCCCCTGATCCGAAGACCATGGAAGTACGGACCAAGCGGCCTCGCATGACCGCTGGGCGAGCGGCCATCGTGAAGGTGCTGGACACCTACCGCGAGCTGAACTACGGGCTGTCGAAGATCGAGGTTCAGAAGCTCGCGTACTTTCTGCAGGAAGCGGGTGGACCGCTGGATTTGCCCTTCGTGAAGCACCACTACGGGCCCTACTCGGACACGTTGCGCCACGCGTTGAACACCATGGAAGGTCACTTCATCCGCGGCCTCGGCGACGGCGTCGTCGAGGCCGAGATCGAGCCGACTGAAGACGCACTGGCGGAGGCTGAAGCCTTCATTGCCGAGAAGCGGCACTCGGAGCTGGCTGGCCAGGTGGATCGCGTGGGCCGCCTGATCGACGGCTATCAGTCCTCGTACGGCATGGAGCTGTTGGCGTCGGTGCACTGGGTTGCTGTACACGAAGCCGACGTGCGATCACTGGATGACGCCGTGGCAGCGGTTCATGCGTGGAACGATCGCAAGCGCCATTTGATGAAGCCTGAGCACATCGCGTCGGCTTGGAGGCGGCTCGGCGATGAGGGCTGGCTGGTCGCCGAACAGCAACCCCGGGCTGCGTTGTGAAGCAGCGATAATGCGGCACATGTCTGCGATCCGTCCGATCACCGCAGCGCGCACCGGTTGGCGTTGGCGCAAGCCATCAGCCTGACCACTCCTATGCGCCCTCAGCGGGCGCGCGAAGTCCGCACCCAGCACGTCGCGCCGGCCCTCGCCAGCGACAGAAAAAGCGGGTATCAAAGCGGGTACCAAACGTGGATGTCCGACAAAACATCCAACGAAATCAATAGGATAGAGCGCATATGCTGCTGATGATCGACAACTACGACAGCTTCACCTACAACCTGGTGCAGTACTTCGGCGAGCTCGGCGAAGAGGTCGTCACCGTGCGCAACGACGCGCTCACGCTCGACGAGATCGAGCGCCTCGCGCCGGCGCGCATCGTGATTTCCCCCGGTCCGTGCTCGCCGGCCGAGGCCGGCATCAGCGTGCCGCTGCTGCACCGCTTCGCCGGCCGCATCCCCATCCTCGGCGTGTGCCTGGGCCACCAAG
>DAIAZB010000411.1 GCA_027443745.1 Thiomonas sp.
GCACGGCTGAGCCTCGACCCCACCGCGCCCTTCACCGAACTGCCGGCAGACACCTTGAGCGATGCCACACT
This sequence comes from Thiomonas sp., assembly GCA_027443745.1. Next base: position 72 of record DAIAZB010000411.1, read on the forward strand.
CGAAGCGCTGCGATGCGCGATCCCCGCCGCACGCGCGCTGCCCCTGCTGCGCGCGCTGGCCCGGCGCGAAGCCGCCCACATCGTGCTGGACAACCAACCTGGCCAACAGCTCGCGCTGCAGCTCACGCCATGCTGAAGCCTGCGCACCTGGGGCATGTCCCACTGGACCATGCGTGGATCGCGGCACGCATCCCGCATCAGGGCAGCATGTGCCTGCTGGATGCGGTGCTGCGCTGGGACACGCGACACCTCGTGTGCAGCGCCACCAGCCACCGCGACCCCAGCAACCCGCTGCGCCAGTTCGACCGCCTCGGCGCGGCATGCGGCATCGAATACGCAGCGCAGACGATGGCGGTGCATGGCGCGCTCGTGGCTGAGCACGGCCGTGGGCCAGGCCCGAGCCACGCCCCAGATGACGGCCAGCCAACCTTGGGGCGGCCCGGCGGTTTGCTGGTGACTGCCCCCAATCGTCCGCAAGCGGACGCCCCCCGAGGGGGCCAGCCAACCTTGGGGCGGCCCGGCGGTTTGCTGGTGAGCCTGCGCGCGGTGCAACTGCATGTGGCTCGGATCGATGACGTCGCCGCGACGCTGGAGGTGTGCGTCGAGCGTCTGTCAGGCGACGCGCAGATGCTGCTCTATCAGTTTCGCGTGCAGGCAGGCGACAGCTTGCTGCTCGATGGCCGTGCCTCGGTGGTGTTGGACGCCGCCGGTCTTGCCCCTTCATTCGCATCCACACCGCCATGAACACCACGCCCAACACCGCGCCCAAAGTCACACCCGCACGCCGTGCCCTGGTCACCGGTGGCAGCGGCGCAATCGGCGCCGCCATCTGCAGGCGTCTGGCGGCCGACGGCTGCGCCATCATCGTCCACGCCAACACCGGTCTTGCCCGGGCTGAAGCCCTGGCCACCGCGCTGCGCGCACAAGGTCATGCGGCGCAAGCCGTGACCTTCGATCTGACCGATGCCGCAGCCACCGCGGCGGCGGTGGAAGCGCTGCTCGCCGACAGTCCGGTGCAGGTGCTGGTGAACAACGCGGGGGTGCATGACGACGCCGTCTTTCCCGGCATGAGCCTGGCACAGTGGCAGCATGTCATCGATGTCTCGCTCAACGGCTTTTTCCACGTCACTCAGCCGCTGATGCTGCCGATGATCCGCACCCGCTGGGGGCGCGTCATCAACATCACCTCGGTCGCGGCCATCGCCGGCAATCGGGGGCAAGTGAATTACGCGGCGGCCAAAGGCGCCCTGCACGCGGCGACCAAATCCCTGGCGCTGGAGGTGGCCAGCCGCGGCATCACGGTGAATGCGGTGGCACCCGGCATCATCGCCACCGCGATGAGCGAGGCCGCGTTCGACGCCACGTCCATCGCCCAACTGGTGCCGATGAAACGCGCCGGCACACCGCAGGAGGTGGCCGATCTGGTGGGCTTTCTCGCTTCGGCCGAGGCCGGCTACATCAGCGGACAGGTCATTTCCATCAACGGCGGCATGATCTGATGCGACCGCGTCCCCAAGCCTCATGACTGCCATTCGGCGACAAGCACAATCGCCGCACCCTGCTGTGGGCGGCGGGCCAGCTTGGCGGCCCCGTTCGCGCTCGGCCTGGGGTTCGGCTGAATCAGCGCGCCGGCACGGTCACCG
>DAIAZB010000412.1 GCA_027443745.1 Thiomonas sp.
CCACCTGACAACGGGCCATCTGCCGCGCGAGTTGCTGGCCTTGCACGCCGCATTGGCGCGGGCCGTGGAGCAGGTCGGCATCGGCTGCGATCAGCGCGCGTTGCGGCCGCATGTGACCCTGGCACGCCATGCCCAGACCAGCCATGCGCCCCAGGCCTTCGCCCCCATGACCTGGCCGGTTGCCGAGTTGTCGCTGGTGCAGTCGATGCTGGGTGCCGGGCGCTACGCGGTGCTGGATCGATGGGAGTTCCGCTCAGGCACCGGACCTCTGGCCGCTTGAGGCCGCCAACTCTTGCTGTGCGTTCAGCGTGAACGCAGGCGCTTGAGCAACTTGGCCGCGAGGCCGCGGATGGGCTTGTCGCTGGCCAGCAGCAGCAAGCCGTAGAGCGCGACACCCACCAGAATTTGCAGCGTGATGCGCAGGGGCAGACTGGGCAGTTGGATCCGGGTAATCACGCCATACATCAGCAAGGCGAGGATCGAGAACTTGGCCAGGTCCCTCCAGGGCATGGGCACGTACACGGCGCGCCGGCCGTAATAGGCCGTGGCGGCGGTGTACAACAGATAGCTCGCCAGCGTGGCCACGGCGGCGCCTTCGATGCCGTAGGGGCGCACCAGCAGCGCGCTGAGCGCGATGTTCAAGGCCGCGGCCGCCAGCACGGAATACATCACCACCTTCGTCAGTTTGTTGATGTAGATCCCGGCGCTGAAGATGGGCGTGCCCCCGGCCACCAGCATGCCGCCGACGATGAACGCAAACAGCGAGGTCGAGACCTCGTATTTGTCGGAGGCCAGCAGGCGCAGCAGATCCGGCCCCACCGCGGCCATGCCGGCCAGGATGGGCAGTGCCAGCACCAGGTAATAGCGCAATGCCTGCTGCAGGAAGGCCACCGTTTTATCCCGGCCCTGCTGTTCCCACTGGCGCAGATACATGGGAATGACGGCCTGCGCGAACGAGGCCGTGAGCACGCCCTGGAGATATTCGGAGAAGTTGTAGGCCGCCGAATACGACCCCAGCGGCTGAGGCCCGAGCTGGTAATTGATGATGTAACGCCCGCCCATGCTGAGCAGCATGTAGGACAGCTCGCTGGCGAGCAGCGGCAGGCCGAACGTGAGCATCGCAACGAACAGCGGGCGCGAAACGCGCTTGATGTCAAACAAGTGCTGGCGCGCGTAGTAGCCGACGATGAAGATCAGCGCCAGGGCCTCGGCCATCATGGTGCCGATGAAAAAGCCGTAGAGATTGCGGGCCACGAAGAACAACACCAGCAGCACCAGCCCGAGGCCGACGTACTTGCGCACCACCGTGAACACGCTGTAGAGGCCACTGCGCTGCTCGGCATTCATCAGATTGAGCATGGCACTGTCGACCACGCGAAACAGGATGAGCGGGGCCGCCAGGGCGATGAGGTCTTGCGCTCCAGAGTGACTCCACCAGGCGTTGGGCATGGCCAGGAAGATCAGCGCACTGAGCAGCGCAATCGCGGCGCCCACGGCGACCATGCTGAACAGCACCGTGGAGAACAGCTCGACCTTGTCTCCCGGCCGCTTGCCGCCCTCGATTTCGGCATAAAAGCGGACGACGGACTTTTGCAGCCCCATCTTGCCCACGCCCACGAGGAAGCCGAGCGTGACGTTGACCAACCCGAGCACGCCGTACTCCGCCACCGTGAACATGCGTGTGAAAATCGGAAACGAGATGATGCTGGCCAGCGTGATGAGCAGCGTGCCGATGGAGTAGTTCGACGTATGCCGCAGCAGGCGCATGAGCATGCTGCCGGGCTCCTTGGGCGCGGAGCCGATGCCGTCCGTGTCAGCGGCCATCGGTGTGCAAAGGCTGCGTTTCGGCGGCCGGCGCGGTGGAGCCGACACCGCGGTACAGGCGTAGCAGCGAGGCGGTGACGATCTCGGCGCAGTAGGTGCGCTCGATCGTCGCGCGTCCAGCATGGCCCATGCGTCGGCGCAAATCCGGGTCGTCGAGCAGGGTCTGCATCGCGGCAGCCAGGGCCGCAGGGTCGTTCGGCGGCACCAGCAGCCCCGTGCTGCCATGCGCCACCACATCTTCATGGCCACTCACGCGCGTGGCCACCACAGCCAGCCCCGAGGCCATGGCTTCGAGCACCGCGTTGGGCAGGCCCTCCTGGTGCGAGGCTTGCACATAGAGGCCTGCGCCAGCCAGCATGCCGGGAACATGGCTGACCGCGCCGGGGAAGTCGACGCTGTCGTGCACGCCCAACTCGCGCGCCAGCTCCCGCAGTGCGTTGTGCACAGGGCCGTCACCCGCCAGCACGAGGCGCAATTCCAACGGGCGCTGCACCAACGCCCAGGCCCGCAGCAGCACGTCGAGGCCTTTCACCGGCACATGCCGGCCGACGAACACCACGCGCTGCAGGGGCGCGTCGCTACGGCTGCAGGCGAAGCGCGCGCAATCCACCGCGTTGGGAATGAGGTGCATCCTGGCAGCCGGGTAGCCGGCTTCGACCATGGCCCTGCGCGTATGTTGGCTGATGCACTGGAAGGCGTCGAGGCGTCTGGCGCCGGCGTTGAGCAGGCGGTGG
>DAIAZB010000413.1 GCA_027443745.1 Thiomonas sp.
CGCGAGTACAACAACCAGCGCTTCTCGCCGCTGGTTCAAATCAATGCCGGGACCGTGAAGAGCCTGGCGCCAGTGGCCATCATCCAGACCGGATACACCGCAAGCTTCGAGACAACGCCACTGGTGGTGAACGGCGTCATGTATCTCACGACGCCGATGGTCAACAAGGAGCAGGCGTTGATCGCGGTGAATGCCGTGACCGGCAAGAAGCTCTGGACCTACAAATACGCCGATGGCCTCAACCAGATTTGCTGCGGCCCGGTCAACAGGGGAGCCGCCACGGCGGACGGGAAGGTCTTTTTCCTGAGCCTGGACGACCACCTCATCACGGTGGATGCGAAGACAGGCAAGGAGATCTGGAAGACCCAGGTCGCCAACCCCCAGGCCGGCTATTCGGAAACCATGGCGCCGACTTACTACGACGGCATGGTCATCATCGGCAGTGCCGGTGGTGAATGGCCGATTCGCGGCTTCGTCGCGGCCTACAGCGCCGACACGGGCAAGGAAATCTGGCGCTGGAACAGCACCGATGCCGAGAAGACATGGTCGGGCGACTCCTGGAAATCGGGCGGCGGCATGACCTGGACCACTCCCGCGATCGACCCGAAGCGCGGACTGCTGATCTTCGCCACGGGGAATCCCAACCCTGACCTGAACGGAAGCGTGCGCCTCGGCGACAACCTCTACACCGACTCCATCGTGGCCCTGAACATCAAGACCGGCAAGCTGGCCTGGTACTACCAGGAAGTGCCGCATGACGTGTGGGACTACGACGCCGTGAGCAATGTCGTGCTTTTCGACACGATGGATCATGGCAAGGTCGTGCCGGCTGCCGGTGAGGCGGGCAAGACGGCCTGGTTCTACATCGTCAATCGCGACACCGGCAAGCTGATCCGCAAATCCGAAGCCTTCGATGAACAGAAGAACATGTTCGCCCAGCCGACCAAGGAAGGCGTGCAGATGCTGCCGGGTGCCAACGGGGGTTCCGAATGGTCGCCCCCGGCCTACTCGCCGCTCACGCACATGGTGTACGTGCTCGGCATGAACCAGCTCATGACGTTCTCGAGCGAAAAGGACTCGCCCCCGATTCCGGGCCAGATCCGGCTGGGCAGCACCTTCAAGAACGTCAAGGGTGGTCTGCAGAGCGGGACCTTCACCGCGATCGACGTGGATAGCGGAAAGATCGCCTGGAACCATCCAACGGCGCAACCCATGATCGGCGGCGCCCTGGTGACTGCCGGCAACCTGGCGTTCGTTGGCGAGGGCGATGGCGAGTTCGAGGCGCTGGATGCCAAGACCGGTGAAAAGCTGTGGCACTTCAACCTCGGCGCCGGGGTCAACGCGCCGCCAATCGCCTATGAGGTCGATGGCAAGGAGTACATCGCGGTCGCCGCCGGGGGCAACTTTCAGTTGAACTATCCCTACGGTGACGCGGTCGCCATCTTCGCCCTGTCCCAATAAGGGCTGGCATCGGGCCGCCCATGCGGCGGCCCGCCAACCCAGCCTTCTCCGGGCCTGGACAAGGCGCCTGCCAAGGGCAGTGCCTCCCCACGCTGCCGGCCTCATCCTTCGCCTCATCCTCCCTTTCGCGACCCGATGAAAATTCGCGTTCTAGGCTCGTCTGCCGGCGGCGGCTTTCCGCAGTGGAACTGCAACTGCCGCAACTGCAGGGGCGTGCGCGAGGGCAGTGTGCGTGCGCAGCGGCGCACGCAATCGTCGCTGTGCATCAGTGACGATGGGCTGGACTGGGTGCTGGTCAATGCATCCCCGGATTTGCTGGCCCAGATCGGCGCCGCGCCCCACCTGCAACCCGGGCGGGCGGTGCGCGACACCGGCATCGCCGCCGTGCTGCTGATCGACGCGCAGATCGACCACGTGGCCGGTTTGCCCATGCTGCGCGAGCGCTCCTCGCCGCTGCCTGTGTACGCCACGGCGCAGGTCATGGAGGAACTTGAGGGCAGCCTGCCGCTGCTGCCGCTGATGCGGCACTATTGCGGCGTCGAGCCGCATGTGATCGCGTCCGATGGCGAAGCCTTCACCATCGGGCCGCTGCTGCACACCAGGTGCCATGCCGTGGCGCTCGACAGCAAGCCTCCACCCTACTCGCCGCGGCGGCATGCGCCGGTTCGCGGCGACAACATCGGCCTGCTGTTCGACGACCGGCAAACGGGGGCAGCCGTGTTTTACGCGCCGGGCCTGGGTTCGATCAACGAGGCCGTGGCCGAGGCCTTGGAACGCGCCGACCTGATCCTGGTCGACGGCACGTTCTGGCGTCACGACGAGATGGTGGCGCAAGGCTTGTCACGCCAGAGCGCGGCCGAGATGGGCCACCTGCCGCAAAGCGGACCCGGCGGTATGATCGAGGTGCTCGACCGGCTGCCGCGCGCGCGCAAGGTTCTCATCCACATCAACAACACCAATCCCATCCTTGACGACGACTCCACCGAGCGCGCCACATTGCGCCGGCACGGCATTGAAGTCGCGTTTGACGGCATGGAATTCGATCTCTGACCCACGCCATGTCCACCACGCTTCTTGCCCGGCACGGCGCTGCGTCCGAACAGACGGCAGCGGCCTGGAGCCGCGCCGAGTTCGAGCAGCAGCTCCGCGCCCTCGGCGCGCGTTATCACATCCACCACCCTTTCAACAGGAAGCTCAATGGCGGACAGTGCTCGCCGCAGCAGATTCGTGCCTGGGTGGCCAACCGCTTCTACTACCAGATCAACATTCCGATCAAG
>DAIAZB010000414.1 GCA_027443745.1 Thiomonas sp.
ATTTCTGCATCCCGAAAGGCCAGCAGCTTGTCGGTCACGCCGCTATCGGCTCCCAGCAGCAGGCTTTCGGTGATCTCGATGGCCACGCTGCGCCCTGACAGGCCCAACGCCAGCAGGTATTCCAGCCAGTCCTGCACAACATGCGCCTCGTTGTGAAACTGCAGCGGCGACATGTTGACGCTGATCTGCAGGTCGGGGCTGGCGCCCTTCCAGAGTTTGGCATAACGGGCCGCCTCCTTGAACACCCAGTCGCCGATATCCATGATAAGGCCGGTCTCTTCGGCCAGCGGCACAAATTCAGCGGGAGGCACCTGCCCCTGCTCCGGATGGTTCCAGCGCAACAGGGCCTCGGCCTTGACGATGCGCCCCAGGGCCATGTCCACGATGGGCTGGAAGTGCAACTCAAACTGCCGGTTGCCCAGGGCCCGGCGCAGGGCGTTGTGCATCTTCAGTCGGTGCTGGGCCTTGTCCTGCAGGGCAGGCGTGAAATAGCTGAAACGGTTGCGCCCCGCATTCTTGGCGGCATACATGGCCTGGTCGGCGTTCTTCAGCATCTGGTCCACATCCTGGGCGTCGAGCGGATACAGGGTGATACCAATGCTGGCCGAGATGTACACCTGCCCCTGGCTGTCGTCCAGCACAAAGGGTTCGGCAAGCCGCGTCAGGATGTTCTGTGCAATCTTCTCGATGTAGCCCGCATCGCGAATTTGCGATACGGCAACGGTGAATTCATCGCCCCCGAGGCGGGCCACCGAGTCCGTTTCGCGAACGCATTCGCGAATGCGGCGCGCGGTTTCCACCAGCAGGACATCGCCGATGTGATGGCCCAGCGTGTCGTTGACTTCCTTGAAGCGGTCGAGGTCAATAAACAGCAGCCCCAGCAGTTCGCCGTCACGATGCGCCTTCTTGATGCCCTGATCGAGGCGGTCATAGAACATGTAGCGATTGGGCAGATCGGTGAGCAGGTCGAAATTGGCCTGTTTCCAGATGAGATCGTCGTAGCGTTTCTTTTCGGTGATGTCCTGTAGCACCAGCACGATATGGGTCTCACCCAGCATCTGGATGGTCTCCGCAGAGATGAGGCAGGTGGCGCGATGGTGCTGGGCATTCACCACAGTCTCAAAACCCTCCACGCGTCCGACAGTTTTGAGTTCCGTCACCAGCCGCACGCGATCTTCGGGATTACCCCACACGCCCAGCGCCAGCGCCGTGCGTCCCAAGGCCTGGTCGCGCGCAATGCCCATGAAGCGGCTCCAGGCCGCATTGACATCCACAAAGGTGCCATCGGACAACCGGGTGATGGTCACGGGGTTGGGCAAATTGGAAAACACCTTAGAGAATTTTTCTTCAGAAAGACGCAGCGCTGCTTCGGCTTCCTTGCTTTCGGTGATGTCGATCTGCAGTCCCAGCATGCGGCGGGCCTGGCTTTTTTCGTCGAAGGCCACGGCCCGGCCGATACTGTTGATCCAGCGATACGAGCCGTTGGCGTGGCGCAGACGATAGCTTATGTCGAAATGATCAAGCCGCAGTTCGCGCACCTTGCGTACCATGCCCGTCACGAGGGCCTGATCGTCCGGATGGACGCGCTCGGCCCAAAAG
>DAIAZB010000415.1 GCA_027443745.1 Thiomonas sp.
TCAGCTCGATATGGTCTTCCTGGCGGCGGTATTCCTTCTGTATTGCGCTCCACAATTCGGGATCAGTATCGGCGATGAGCTTTCTGGAATCAAACACGGTCAAACCTCCTGGATGTTGCGCCGCAGCGCAGTCTTTGGATATGTCCTGATGGCTCAGGGTAATCCGCAATTAAGCCACAAACCTGACAATTTTAAAATTAGTAAAGTCTTTTCATATCTATAAGTGATACTGTTCCCAACCTGCCGCTGGTATAACTACAATTCGACTTTCGATTATCTCACAGACCCTTGCCATGAATTCTGAAGCTTCCCAGGCGCTGCTGCGCGCGCTGTTCGACGCTGCCGTCGCGGCAGCCGATCCTTTCCGTTGTCTGCCGGCCTATTTGCCCGAGCCGCCCAAGGGGAGGACCATCGTGATCGGCGCCGGGAAAGCCGGGGGTTCCATGGCCCGCGCCCTGGAAGACCACTGGTCCGGCCCCCTGGAGGGCCTCGTGGTCACCCGTTACGGCCATAAAATCCCCACCGAACGCATCGAAGTGGTGGAAGCTGCCCACCCGGTGCCCGACGAGGCCGGACGGGCCGCCGCGGCGCGCATCCTTAAAATGGTGCAGGGATTGAGCGCCGATGACCTCGTCATCTGCCTCATCTCCGGCGGCGGCTCGGCCCTGCTGGCCGCACCCGCCGAGGGGCTGACGCTGGCGGACAAGCAGGCCATGAACAAGGGGCTGCTCAAAAGTGGGGCCACCATCACCGAAATGAACTGCGTGCGCAAGCACCTCTCGGCCATCAAGGGCGGGCGCCTTGCCGCGGCCTGCGCCCCGGCCCAGGTAGTCACCCTGCTGATTTCGGACGTGCCCGGCGACGACCCTTCCGTCATCGCCTCCGGCCCCACCGTGGCGGACCCCACCACCTGCGCCGATGCCCTGGCCATCCTGGACAAGTACAACCTGCGCGAACCCGCGGCGGCTTACGAGTACATCAAGCGCGGCCATGACGAAACGCCCAAACCCGGCGATCCGCGCCTCGCGCGCGCCACCACGCGCATGATCGCCACGCCGCAGGCCTCGCTGGAAGCGGCCGCCGCCCTGGCACGTGCCTCGGGGGTGACCCCGGTCATCCTGGGCGACAGCCTGGAAGGCGAATCGCGCGACGTGGCCCTGGTGCATGCGGGCATTGCCAAGCAGGTGGCGCGGCACAACCAGCCCGTGGCGGCACCCTGCGTACTGCTATCGGGGGGGGAGACCACCGTGACCGTGCGCGGCAAGGGGCGCGGGGGCCGCAACGCCGAGTTCCTGCTGGCCCTGGCGGTGGCCCTGGAAGGCCATCCCCAGATTCATGCGGTGGCCTGCGACACCGACGGGGTGGATGGCACCGAAGACAATGCTGGCGCCATTCTCACCCCGGAAACGCTGGCCCGCGCTGAAGCTCTGGGCCTGCGCGCCAAGGATTTTCTGGCCAATAACGACGGCTATACATTCTTCTCAAAATTAAAAGACTTGATCCATACCGGGCCGACCCTCACAAATGTGAACGATTTCCGGGCCATTCTGGTAAGGTAATTTCCGGGT
>DAIAZB010000416.1 GCA_027443745.1 Thiomonas sp.
GCCATTGTAGACGCTGGTCGACGCCGAAGACGCGCCGGATGCGCCAGGGGCTTTCAGCACAGCACGCCTCCGAGCCTCGGCGGGTCATGGAGCCGCGCAACGCGGCTCCAGAAGCGATGCAGGCGTGGCCAAGACGGTCGAATACGACGTGAAGGTTACTCAGCCGAGTTGCCCCGGCTCGCCCCTTCACACCCACTGCGCCGTCGTCGTCATCACCTTGGCGGCGCCGCGCATTGCCCAGCGCACCGGAGCCGGCAGGCGGGTCGCGCCGAGTTTGTCCGCCGCGCGCGCGTGCTCCACCTCGTCGGCCCGCATCTGCACCACCACCGCACGCGACTCCGCATCGGCCTGCGGCAGGCGCTGCAGGTGCGAGGCCAGGTGCTGCTCCACCTGATTCTCGGTTTCCACGACGAAGCCCAGGCTGACCTTGTCGCCCGCCACGCGTCCGGCCAGCAAGCCCAGGCCGAAGGCTCCGGCGTACCACAGCGGGTTGAGCCAGCTCGGGCGCGAGTCCAGTTCGCGCAGGCGCTGCGCGCACCAGGCCAGGTGATCGCCCTCGTCCCGCGAGGCGTGCAGGAAATGCTGGCGCAGCCGCCCGTCGCGCGCCGCCAGCGCCTGCCCCTGGTACAGCGCCTGGGCGCAGATTTCGCCTACGTGGTTGACCCGCATCAGCCTGGCCGCAAGCTCGCGCTCGGCCAGGGGCATGGGAGTGCCCTGACTGGCCGCCTGCCTCGCCAGGGGCGGCGCCGGCATCGGCCGCGACGGTTGCAGACCGCCGGCCAGGGTTTTCAGCGCGTTGTCCGCCGCCACCAGCAAGCGGTCGGCTGCACTCGGGCGTGTCGGCGCATGCGGTCCGGCGGACGATGCTGGCTCGGCGCGATGGATGGCAACCATGATGAAACTCCTTTCAGCGTCAGGCCCAGGGCACGAACCGGCAACCTATGCCCATGCCCATGCGCTCGGCCCAGGTTGAAAGCATAGACGCCTCCTGACAGCGAAGTGTCCATCCGGGCGCACCGCTCGTCCCGCTGCCGCGCCCTGCATGTTGTGCCACCGCAACGCAACGCCAGGAATCTGGCCCGATGTCGGAAGCAGGTCTTGCACCGGCCATTGGCGGGTGCTGAAATGCATGCAACTCCCATCCCGGAGTTGGCGAGTCTGACGGCCGGCACCCAGCCCAAGCCGGCTTGCTACGCAGCGGTAAGCAGCATTGTGGCAAACCGTTTCATCCAACAATCTTCTGGAGATGCACCCATGAAAAAATCACTACTCGCGCTGGCCGTGCTCGGCGCATTTTCCGGCGCCGCCATGGCCCAAAGCAGCGTGCAGCTGTACGGCATCATCGACCTGGGCGTTGCCCATTACAGCAATGGCAGCGGCAGCGTCAGCAAGCTGGGCACCGGCATTCAGTCCGGCTCACGCATCGGCGTGAAAGGCACGGAAGACCTGGGCGGCGGTCTGTCGGCCTTCTTCGACGCTGAAACCGGCTTCTGCGCCAACGGCGGCACCGGCGCGCCCAATACCGGCAACGTCAGCCCCTATTGCACCGGCGGTCCTGGTGGCCAGGGCTTCATGGGCCGTCAAGCCTTCGCCGGCTTGAAGGGCAACTTCGGTGCCGTGTCCTTCGGTCGCCAATACACCCTGACCTTCCTGGACCAAGCCAACATCGACCCGTTCGGCTACGGCCTGACCGGCACCATCAGCAACATCGGCACGATCGGCGCTCCGGCTCGCGCCAGCCAGTCGATGATTTACCAATCGCCGAATTTCAGCGGCTTCAATGTCGCCGGCATGTATGTGTTTGGTGATGGCCTGGGTCTGACCACCGCCACGACCACCCAAACCACGGGCGCCTACAACCTGCACGCCGGCTACAACAACGGCCCGGTCATGGTTGGCCTGGATTACCTGCGCGTGAACTCCAATACCGGCAACCCCACCAACAAGCACACCATGATTGTCGGCAGCTACGACTTCGGCGTGGCCAAGCTGGCGGGCATGTATGCCCAAAACCAACTGGGTAGCGTTACTGGTGTGAGCGGCGACAAGCTGGATGTCTGGATGCTGGGCGCGACCGTGCCTGTGGGCCCGGGTGCCATTCTGGCCTCTTACACGGCCGAGAAGGACAAGACCACGGCAGGTCTGGGTGCCAAGCAGTACGCGATCGGCTACACCTACTCGCTGTCCAAGCGCACCAATCTGTACACCTCGTACGCGCACATTTCCAACGACTCAGGCGCTGCCTTCACCGTGCAAGATGCGACGGGCAACAACGACGCACCGGTCGTTGGCACAGGCTTCACCTCCAGCGGCTTCGCCCTGGGCATTCGTCACCAGTTCTGATCAGCGCAAGCTGCATCAACGGTGTTTTGAAAAGCCGCCTTCGGGCGGCTTTTTTTCGCCCTGCTGAGGAAAGGCAAGGAGAAATGGGGACAGACCCCATTTCCCTCTACACCAGCACGCGCTCGATGCCACCCGCATTGGCGGCTTGCACATACGCCGGCATCCAATCCTCGCCGAGGATGTGGCGGGCCAGCTCGATGACGATGTAGTCGGCCTCGAGCAGGCCGCTTTGCAGGTCGTCGCGGTAGCGCGACAGGCCCTGCAGGCAGCTCGGGCAGGAGGTGAGGATCTTGATGTCGCCGCTGTGGCCCTGCGACCGCAGTGCGGCTTCGTCGGCGCGCAGTTCCTCTTGCTTGCGGAAACGCACCTGGGTGGCGATGTCGGGCCGGCTCACGCCCAGGGTGCCGCTTTCGCCACAGCAGCGCTCGCTCTTGCGCACGCCGTCGCCCAGCAGGGCTTTCACGGTTTTCATCGGCTCCTGCTGCTTCATGGGGCTGTGGCAGGGGTCGTGGTAGAGGTAGGCGGTGCCGGTGTGGGGCAGGGTGATGCCCTTCTCCAGCAGGAATTCGTGGATGTCGACGATGCGGCAGCCGGGGAAAATCTTGTCGAAGTCATAGCCCTGCAACTGGTCGTAGCAAGTGCCACAGCTCACCACCACGGTCTTGATGTCGAGGTAGTTCAAGGTGTTGGCGACGCGGTGGAACAGCACCCGGTTGTCGGTGATGATTTTTTCGGCCTTGTCGAACTGGCCGCTGCCACGCTGCGGATAGCCGCAGCACAGATAGCCCGGCGGCAGCACGGTCTGCACCCCGACCTGCCACAGCATGGCCTGGGTGGCCAGGCCGACCTGCGAAAACAGGCGCTCGGAGCCGCAGCCGGGGAAATAGAACACGGCTTCGCTGTCCACCGTGGTGGTGGCCGGGTTGCGGATGATGGGGACGAAATTCTTGTC
>DAIAZB010000417.1 GCA_027443745.1 Thiomonas sp.
TTGAACCTCGATCCGGTCGAGCACCGGCAGGCGGTGGCGGCGTGAGCCCGCTTGCACTCGCCCAATTCGTCCACCCGTACTACGTCGCCTCAGACGAGCACGACCTTGATCGGGCCTTTGACGAAGGAAAGCGCCGCGCCATTCTCGTTCTGGAGCGGCAGATCGAGCAGATTCGATCCATGCGCCGCGCCGATTATGAGCGTGAGCTTTGCCCGCAGCAGGCCGCGGAATGAGCCGCCCCTTCGCCCGCAAGCTCCCCGCCCACCGCGGCACCTTCAGCTACGCCCGCATCCCCACGGACGGCGGCGGCGTGACCTATCGCCTGTTCCGCCGCGATATGCGCCGCGCACTGCACGCGGAGCTGTGCCCCTTTCACCCGGACTGCGACCGGCGACTGATCGCGCAGCAGCTCCGCACCGCTCGCCGCCGGCTGCGCGAGACCGTGGACGAGATCGACCTGGAAATCATGGGAGTGACCAACGATGTATTGCCCTGAGCACCTGATTTTCGAGAAAGGCGGACTGTGGGTGTGGATGTACTGGCATGACGTACCCCGCGACCAGATTCCGTTGCGCATTTGGTTGAACCCTCTGCGCTACGAGGTGAGTTACTACTCGCGCAAGCGACATCGGCGTCTGTTCGTCATCAACCGAGAGGGGATGTGGGCAGGAAGGTTCTATTTCTTCTTCGCCAAGCGCTTCAGCAAGCGGTACAGGTCATGACCGACATCATCAGCCGCAGCGCCGAGCTGTCGCCGTGCGGGCGATACCGCTACCTGCTAACGCGCACGCTGGCCACCGGAACCGGCACCTGCCTGTTCTGCATGCTCAATCCCTCGACGGCCGACCACACCGTCGACGATCAGACGATCCGCCAGTGCATCGGCTTCACCGAGGCCTGGGGCTTCAAGCGCCTGCAGGTGGTGAATCTGTTCGCCTGGCGGGCGACGTTGCCGCGCGACATGCTGACCGCCATCGACCCCATCGGTCCGGCCGGCGACGACTGGATCCTGCGTGCCGCGTGGCACGCTGATCGTGTCGTCTGCGCCTGGGGTGAGCATGGCCGCCACCGTGACCGCGGCAACGCGGTGCGCCGGATGCTTCAGGAGCGCTCGATCACCCTCCACCACCTGGGCCTGACCAAGGGCCACGCGCAGCCCCGACACCCGTTGTATCTGGCGCGTGAGACCGCGCTGCAGGAGTGGACATGACGCGCCCGGCCCCGCTCAGCCCTCCCCTGATCGCCCTGATCGACGCCCTAGCCGAGAAACTGGTCGAGGATTATCTGCAGTCGCAGGCCGCAGCCAGTAACGATCCGGCGCCCTCGCGCCCGAATCCCGCCCCGTTGCCCACCACCACCGAAGCCGCCTAGCCTCCGCGCCATGCTCACCGCTGCCTACGCTCGCTACTCGAGCGACCAACAACGCGAAGCCAGCCTGGACGACCAGCTGCGCAACTGCCGGGCCTACTGCCAGCGGCAGGGCTGGCCGGACCCGGTGGTCTACACCGACGCGGCCACCAGCGGCGCGCGCAACGACCGTGCCGGCTACCAGCGCCTGCTTGCGCATGCCGGGCGCTACGCCGTGGTGCTGGTGGATGACCTCTCGCGCCTGAGCCGCGACAGCGCGGAATGCGCGATGGCCGTGCGCCGGCTGAAGTTCGCAGGGGTGCGCCTGGTGGGCGTGAGCGACGGGGTGGACACGGCGCGCAAGTCGCACAAGGCGGATGTCGGCCTGCGCGGCCTGATGTCGGAGCTGTACCTGGACGACTTGGCCGAGAAGACGCACCGCGGCCTCACCGGGCGCGCGCTGCAGGGCGCGAATGCCGGCGGCCTGTCCTATGGCTACCGCGTCGCCGGCACGGGTCAGCGCGTCATCGACGAAGCGCAGGCGGCGGTCGTGCGCCGGATCTATGCCGACTACATCGCCGGCCGGAGCCCGCGCGCCATCGCAGACGCACTCAACCGCGACCGCATTCCGTCGCCGCGCGGAAGCACCTGGGCCATGTCCGCCATCTATGGCGACACCACGCGCGGGCTCGGTATCCTGGCCAACCCGATCTACATCGGGCGGCAGGTGTGGAACCGCAGCCGCTGGATCAAGCACCCGGACACGGGCCGGCGCATCCGGCAGAACCGGCCGGAGTCGGAGTGGATCGTCACGGAGCACCCGGAGCTGGCGATCATCGACGCAGTAACGTGGGCGGCGGCACAGGCGCGCATCAAGGGCGCGAAGCCGAAGCGCGAAGGACAGCCGCACGCCGGTCCGGGCCGCCCGCCGCGCTACCTGCTGAGCGGGATCCTGCGCTGCGGGGAATGCGGTGGCGCGATCGTGATGGTGGGCCGCTACTACGGCTGCAGCGTGCACAAGGATCGCGGGAGTGCCGTGTGCTCGTCGCGCACCCGCGTCGCGCCGAAGATCCTGGAGCATGCCGTGCTGACAACCGTGCGCGAACAGCTGCTGACCGATGCTTCGTTCCAGCGCCTGCAGCGCGCTGTGCGCGAGACGCTCAAGTCCAAGAAGCCCGACACCGATGCGCTGGAGCGCCGTATCGTCGATGCCGAAAGGGTGAAGGACAACATCCTCGCCGCGCTGCGCGCCGGCATCATCACGCCAAGCACGCGCGCTGAGCTGATGAATGCGGAAGGCGAAGTGGCCGCGGCCCAGACTGCCCTTGCGGCAGCGCGCGCTCAGCAGCCGGCGCAGATGATCCCGCGCCTGCGCGAGCAATGGCATGCGCTGGTGGAAGCACTGGGCGATGTCAGCCGCAACATCCAGAGCGCACGCACCGCGATCCACCAGTTGCTCGGCGACTGCGTGACGCTCAAAAACGAAAACGGGAACCCCTTTGCAGAGATTCCCGCTTTGCAGATTAACTTGGTAGCGGGGGCACGCATCGGTCTTTATCTGTCGCCAAAGACCATACGCATACCGCTCCAACCCGCTACAGGCCGCAAAGTGTAGCCTGAGCCCAGGATTCCACGCAACTACGGGGAAAGGCGCTCGGAAGCCGCCCACGGCGCCCGTCAGGGCACCCTGGGATCGGCCGGAGGCGACCGCTAGTGCGCCCCGGCCTAGAGTTCCGCATGACCGTTCGCCTTGGCCGGCGAGCCGCAGCGCTTCACGGCGCTGGTTAGGGCTACGCCTGTGATATGCCAGTGAATGTGGTGGTGCTGATGGCCGTCCCACTGGCATTGTAGAACGTCACGACGAAAGTGGCTTCATCTCCAGTGCTTGGCGATCCGGAACTGCGTCCAGCTTGCATGGATGCCGTCATAACGCTAGCGCTCAATGCCGTCTTGCCTATCTGGGTAATTGCCAACGTGGTGGTTCCGGTGGTTTGTGTGACGGCGACGCTGACCTGAGTCGCCCCCGCCGGGATACTACCGGACTCCGTAGTTTGCCCAACAAGCGACCATCCAGACGTGCTCACATTGAAACTTAGCTTGCTTGTGTAGATGTTGCCGGCGAGTGTTAAGTCGCCTTGATACGTTCCACCGTTGATGGGAAGCGCTGGTGTTGGAGCACCGAAAATATATCTCAGGTCGGTATTGTTGACTTTGTAGTTCGTGTTAAATCCGATATCAACACCATCCGCCAGAGCCAACAATTGCTGATTGAGATCAACGTTGTTTGTCTTGTACCCGGTAGCAGCCGCAGTGCTGGCGCCTTTTGCACCGAAGATGCCTAGCAGATCAGCGTTGTTGTATTTGTAGCCGGTGGTCATACCCCAGCCCTCGCCATACGTGCTTCCAGTTGAGCGATACGGCCCCGATTGAACATGGCCTGTTCATAGGCAGCCAACGAGTAGTCGATACCGAGTGTTCCGTCCGGCGCTTCGTGAACGTGTTCGGGCGCAACGCCCCGCATATCCTGCGCGATCGCGCCACGGCCTTGGACAGGCGTCCCGCGTAGGTGGCTCCACGTAGCGTAGGGCACCGAAGACAAATCGCGCGGCGCTGCGGAGCGATTGATTCCTGCCTTCAAGGTCTCATCGGATGCGGTGTTGTAACCGGTAGCGGTGACGCCACCAGTAAACGTAACGCTGCCCGACGTAGTAATAGTCATGTTCGGGTTCGGACCGCCGCCGCCCGTCGTGTAGCCGACGTTGAACAGGCCGGCAGTCGAATACGTACACCATTGGTCGCCGTTTACGTGGTTGTAAGTGATGCTGCCGCCGATGGAACTACCTGTTGGAGGATTGAGCACGATGTTCGCGGTGTTGACGCCATGCGTGCTGACATCAATTTGGTTTGTAAATTGCGCAACCCCGTTCGTTGAAAGAAGAAGAACACCATTGTTGTTAACTATCAAATTCAACGGGTGATTAGTAACGGTGCGCAGCTCGCCCTCGCCATTACCGTTGGCCGATAGTTGCGTCTGCACGCCCCCAGAGTTGATCAAATTGATCGCGTTGTAATCAGTTGAGTTCCGGTTAAGCGTCAGCGTGCCACCGGTAATAACAAGATTCCCGGTCATTGTGTCGCCGGCTTTGTTGACAGGGGTATAGCCGAGCCATCCGATCACCTGTCCGCTCGTGGGTGCAAGTTGCAATTGCGAGGAGCTGAATTGCAGGCCGGCGCCGAGCGTCACTTGCGCGGCCGCCGCAACGGAGCCTGTCGGATTGCCGAGCAGGCTATTGGCGGGCACCGATCCGATGCCGGTATATGGGACCGCTGCAAGGGTCGTGCTGATGGTTACCGTGCCGGTGCCGTTGGTGGCTGCACTGCCGCTCACCGCACCACTGAGCGCGATGGTGAAGTTGCTGGACAAAGCTGTGGCGGCAACCGCGGTGCCATTGAGCGGAAGGTATACGCCCGCGCCGTTGAAGCTGGTCGTGTAATAGTTTGTGCCGTCAGTGAAGACTTCCTGAGCGCCTGTCGTGCCAGTGGCGACGGTAATGGTTGCGCCTGTGGCGCCCCCGACAGTAACGGTCTGGCCACCCGTGGTGTTGTTGAGGATCTTCCAGCTTGCACCACTGCGCAGCGGGAGGACCAGCTTGCAGGCCGCGCTCAGCGATCCGGTGAGCACAAGCAGCTGCGCACCCAGCTGATTCTCGGTCGGCGTCACGGATGCGCCGGATAGCGCGATGGAAGTGACGCCGGCATTGGCACGCAGCTCGATCCAATTCGCGCCGGCCGAGCTGTCGGGGTTCGTGCTGTTGCTATCGGCCTGGTTGATCCAGAGGCCAAGGCCCGACGCCATCTGCAGCGACGCGCCCGCCGGGTAGCCGCCGATGGCTGTCGCAAAGGCGCTGGAATACGGGTAGAGATAGCCGGCCTGTTCCCAGATCTGCGCATTGCTCAGCGCGTTGAAGATGCCATTGAAGTCTGCGCCGAAGGGCGCGATGCCGCCGGAGGCAATGGGCTCCATATTCACGCTGGTGAAGCCCGTCGTCCAGCTGGCCGCGCCGGATGTCGAGCTCGCCGGAATGGGGATGGCATTCATCGGGCCGGCGCCGGCACCCGAGGCGAAGGCGACGGTCAACTGGGTAGGAGCACTGGATTTCAGCATGGCGCGTGCCTTATGGAGTGACGGTGATGGTCACGCCGACGCCGGCGGGGCGCGGCATGAGCGAGGACTGCTCGAGGATGGCCGCCTCCCATGACTGGAGGGCGAAGTTGAAGACGTACTCGATCTGCATCGGCGATGTCTCCAGCACGTAGCAGGAGCCGCGCACAGTGCCCTGCTCGTTGAACATGAAGTTCAGCAGGGCATTCATGGACTGCGCGGTGAAGCTTGAGATGTTCGCCAGTGCTTTGGTGAGGATCAGCACGCGAAAGGCATCGTCGGTGAGCATATAGAGCGTGCCGGCCTGCGGGCCCGCGTAGAACGGCTCCTGGTTGAACGGGTAGAAGCTCGGATTGCCTTCCTCAAAGCCGAAGTAGGTGCTCGATGCGGGAATGTTGATCGTCCGAGGAACGTTGACGATACGTCCCCAGATGTCGAGGCCAAAGCCCTGCGCCGTGTAGATGTTCCACACGTTGGCGTAGAAGTTGTCCAGGTCGGTGCCGGGGTCGACCGCGGCATTCGCCGCTTGCATCAGGCTCGTCAGGATCGGCGATTGCGCATACTGCGCCAGGAAGGTCGCCGATGCGTCTACAGCGCCAGCGGCATTCTTCACGACAGCGTCACCGTGATGTCGGACGCGCTAAGGGTCGGCAGCTGATCGATGCCGAGCGCAAGGGACGTTGCCGTCGGGCTGGCTGTGGTGCCGATGCCGATCGACAGCAGATTGACGCCTTCGCCGATAGCCGAAATACCGGCGAAGTAGCGGCCGGCGTAGAGCGTCGAGCCGATGCGCGCACGCGAGCCGCCATCCTGACCATTGAAGGCGGCGAGGATGGCGTTTTGCACCAGGGTCGTGATGTTGGACGGCACGCTGGCGTTATTCGCAATGTTCACAGCGAAGTAGACCGGGACGGAGGTCGGCACAACCCACTTCACGGTATAGGTGGGATACGGCGTGATGCCGGCGGAGCTGTCCGTATAGGTGTAGCTCGTGCTGCCGTTGTAGGCGCAGCCCAGCGACTTCTTGCTCCAGATGGCCTTGGCGATATCGGCCTGTGCGCCGCCGGCGACGGCGACATAGATCGAATTGGCGGCGACGGGATAGTTCGTCGCACCGGTATTCACCGTGGCGCTCGTCGAGTTGTCGGTGACGTAGGCATCCACCACGTTCGGCACGGCCAACACGGCCGCCAGCACCGACTGGATGGAGTTGAGGGCGTTGACGGCCACGGAGTTCTGCCGGCGAAATTCGAAGTCCGCGGCGCTCTCCTCGTTCACGCCCGGCACGCCCGCCGTAGTGTTGGTGATCGACTCCCAGCCCGTGATGGCCTTGTAGATGACGTTGAGCGCGCCGATGGGGCACGCAATGGGCCCCGTGGTCAGGCACTGGAACTGCACCACCACGCTGCCGCCGGAGCCGATGGTAGCGGCCGCGAGGGACTGATACTGGTTGCCCGCGGTGTCCTGCGCGATGGAGCCGGCCGGAATCACGGTGCCTGCCAAGCCTGAGCAGTTCGCTGACACCACTGTGCCGGTGGCGGCGATGCGCTGCATGAAGTAGATCGCGCCGATGGCATCCTGCCAAACCCCTTGCGCATTGGCCGGGTCAACCTGGCTGGCGATCTCGGCGATCTGGGCATTCTTGTCGCTGATGATCGCGGCGAGCGACTGGGCGAGCTGACCCTGCGGCGACGAGAGGGACATCGACATATTGCCGCCGAAGGCGGCCTGTTGATCCGACTGCACGCCGGCCAGGATGGCGGCATCCGTGGGCAACACGACGCCATTCGCCGTCCACTGGACAGCGGGTACAGAGGTTCCGGCCATAGTTAGAAGCTCACGACAAGGGGTTGCGTCGAGTTGGTGCTCACGACGATGATGGTGCCGGTCAGTTGGCGATTGGCGTTGAGCGCCAGGCGCACGACCGTGGCGGAGGTGACGGTCGCGATGGTGAGGGCAGCCTGCACCACCAGCGACGTGATGTATGAGGCCGGCGGCCGCTCACCGAGGATCTTGCCGAAGTACGGCAGCCCCAGCGTGACGTCATACCAGCACTCGCCAAGAAAGGTGCGGATGGCTGAGGCGACGTCTTGCGCGATGCTGTAGTCCTCGGCGGCCAGCGACAGGTTGCCGTTGGTGTCCAACTCGATATCCCACGAGCCGGCGTTGAGCGGAATGGACTGCGGCATGGCTTAACCCGTCGGAGGCTGGCTGTTGATAGTGCTGGTGCCGGTCTGCACGTTCTGGATGGCATGGCTGTGGGCGCTGACGGTATGGCCGCCGTTGAAAGTTCCCTCGCCGGTGAAGGTGGCCGAATTGTTGCCGTTCACCGGGCCGAGCAGCTGGATGCCGCTGCTGGTGATCTCGATGCCATAGCTCCCGAACATCATCGTGATGCCCGAGCTGTTCATGGTGATCTGCGGCGCCGTGCCGCCTCCCTCGTTCGCTGTCGCCTGGAAGGTGTGAGGCGTGACGACAGTGATGCCGTTGGTGTTGTCGAATTGCACGTATTGCGTCGGCTGCGCATTGAGCGTGGCGCCCACGTAGAAGCCGTCCGCGAGGCTGAAGCGCCGGTTCGAGCCGGGCGGCGACTGCTTGCCGGCGGCGACCACGGCCGAGACATCGCGATCCGCGAAGCACGCCAGGCCGATATCGCCCACCGCAGGATCGAGGATTACCGCGCTCGCACCGCCCTGCCACCTGAGATAGGGAAGCCCGTACAGCACGGGCAGCGCCATCACGTTGCCGGAGCTATCGACCTGCTGCACCAGCGGCTGCACGTCGATGCGTCCGACGGGCCCGAGTCCGCCGCCATGCACTGCGACCACCTGAACCGGCAGCGTGGTGCGCACCTTGGCCATCGCTGCGCGGAAGGCGAAGGCCCAGCCGGTGAGCGCATTGGCTTGCGCTTCCTGGCTGAGATAGGAGGTGTTGGCAGTCATCAGCTGTGCGGATACGTGCCGCGCGCCGCTATACGCGCGCGCGTGAACCATGGGCCATCGGGAAGCTGCGAGGAAAGCTGATGATCGACGCCCCATATGAAATAGGTGCCGGGAATGCCAGGGACGGGCGTCGCCCCTGCGGAGCTGTCGTCGAGCAGCTGTAGTTTTCGCCCGACCTGGACTTCGGGATTGAACTCCATCGTGACGTCAAACCCCATCATGTTGTATTCGGGGTATCCGACCATGCCATTGGCCGGCCCCGTGGTCGCGACGGTGCTGTCGATGCCCTGTCCCGGATTCCAGATGATGAGGTTTGAACCTTCTATCTTGTACGGGATGCCGGCGGCTTGGCAGATGTCGTTGATCTGGTTGAACGCCGATCCGGAGTGAGCGGGATTCGACAGCTTTGCGGTGACTCCATTGTTCACCAGCGTCAATGCCGGATTGCATGCCGCGCATATGCCTTTGAGCATCGTGGCGACATCACCCGAACCCTGGACACTGGTTGCCGGAATAGCCTGCGTCTGCAGTGCATAAGTGCCGTAGCACTCAAGCTCAAGCGATACGTCCGGCATGGCGTTGTAGTTCAGTCGCGCATTGGAAATCGTGCCGGAAAATACCTGGGACGCGTTCGCCGAATTTCCCTCGTCATAGGCGAACACCGTGATGGCATTCTTGTTGATGCGAGCGATGTCCAAGCCGAGCGTGGAAATCTTCGCCATATCGGAGGGCTTCATGCCCCAGAGTTGAATTTGGGCATGGCTGACGAAAGGAGTTGATCCGCCTTGCGCCTTCAACAGAATGGCGACGCTGCGAAGTCCGTCGATGTCCAGCGTGCTCGCCCCATTATCGAAAGACTCCGGGGTATTGCCGAGATTGAACGCGCCCTGATTCAGCTCGATGATGTACCGCAGCCCGCGCCTTGCGAAGGTCATGCGGCCGCCTTCGCCGCGATCTCCGCGGGCGTCAGGTAGTAGAGCTGATAGCGGGTGCCGAGGCCGTCATAGGTCGGGCTCTCATTCGCGCCCTGCGTGTCGAACATCACCAGGTCGCCGACGAAGCCGAGATAGGCATAGCGCACGAACCAGACGCTATTGAGCAGCATGCGACCCTGGCGAACTGGCGTGCCGTTCACGGACAAGTCCATGAAGAAGTAGCCACCCTTCTGATAGAGCGCGATTGTGCAGTCCTGGCCGTTTAGCGTGACATTGAAGTTCTGCGCCGGCATGGCCTGCAGTGGGATGACGATCATGGCGAAGGGAACGCGTTGTTGAAGGCCGAGAGCTGCGAGGATGTCGGCGTGCCGCCGCTGACGGTGCCGACATTGACGGGCGTTGCCGCGCTCGCGCTTGAGGATGCGATAGGACTGAAATAGCTTGCTGTGATGGTCTCGCGCACCTCGCGGAAAAGCAGCTCCGCGATAATCATCGTGGCGCCATCGTCGTTCTTCTTCGCATGGTTGTAGCTGACAAGGTTCACGTTCTTGTAGACCTTGTCCGGGGTCACCACGTCGTACAACTTGGTGTCGTCCAGCATGGCGTCAAGCTGCTGCAGGAACGCCGGCCGGTCCATCGGCTGCCCGAAGGCCAGGCCCAGGTTGCCGAGCGCCTGATCGATCTGCTGCGTGACCGACTGCAGCACCTCCTGCACGTAGTTCAGGCCTTGGCAGGTCATCACCATGCGCAGGTCATACGGCACCTTGACCTTATTGAAGCTCGCGAAGCTTCCATCCATCACCGGATAGTCGCTGATGCGCTCCTCGCCGTGCCATTCCAGCGACAGGACGCTGTCCGGGGTGATGACGGGCGTGCCGCCGTTGACTCCGCCCAGCTTGCCGGCGACGGCCGCCAGGAAGCCGCCCTGCGTCGCCGTGGATCCCGCCGTGACGATGGCATAGGCCGGCGCACCGGTATTCAGCAGGTCAATGCCGATGGCCTGCGTCGCGCCCAGGAAGAAGGTGGCCGGGACAGACATCAAGCCAGGCCCGTCACGGAACCGGCGATCAAGGGATGGCTGGTTATCGCCGCCTGCATGCTCCTCGCCACGCCCTTGGCGTCTGTCGCCTTGGGCGCGTTCACGTTGAGTGTGCCGATGCTGACGCTGTTACTGGCGCCACCCTTGACTTGCGGCGACGGCTGCGCGCTGCGTGCGCCCGGTG
Source organism: Thiomonas sp. (assembly GCA_027443745.1). Next base: position 10,610 of record DAIAZB010000417.1, read on the forward strand.
TCGGCTGCACCAAGGTGCGCGCATAGGCCGTCTGCGCCGGAGTCATTCCGTAGTGAGCGGGAGTTGCGCCTGCGGCATCTGCAGGCCTCGTGGCGGATTGCGACAACGTGGCCTTTTTAACGGCCTTCGCATCGCCACCCTTGTGCGCGGCGATTATCGACCTCAGCGCGCCAAAATGTTCGGCCATCTTTTCCGCAATCTTGGCACGGGCAATCATTTCCGCCTGCTGATTCGCGGGACGCTCGTCAAGCAGCGATATCTCCATCGCCGAAGCTTCCGCAGTAGGCTTTTGCGCCAAGAAGTCCATCAGGCGCTTGTTGTGCTTGACCTCGTGGGCGTAGAAGGCCAGCTGCTGTTGGTAGGACGAGGCTTGGATCGGAAGGCCCATGACTTTGGCGAAGTCGGCCTGCCGATCCGCATGCCACTGGCCGAGACCATAGGCCTTTCCATGGTCGCCAACGGCATGCGGGTCGAAGGTGCTTTCGCGCGCGATATTCGCCGCCATGCCGATGGATGCATTGCGGGAAAAGCCCTGCGACTCGAAGTAAGCCACGGCCTG
>DAIAZB010000418.1 GCA_027443745.1 Thiomonas sp.
CTCAAACGGCCCGACCTCTACGGCAAGACCGGCACCACCAACGATTCGGTCGATGCCTGGTTCTGCGGCTACAACCCGCAACTCGCGGCCGTGGCCTGGGTGGGTTACGACACGCCGCTGAAACTGGGAACGAAAGAAACCGGCGGACGCGTGGCACTACCCATCTGGATCGACTTCATGCGCACGGCGCTGCAAGGCGTTGCCGTGACCTCATACGCCCCGCCTCCAGGCGTCGTGCAGCTTGGCTCCGACTATGTCTACGACGACTATGCCGCCGGTGGCGGCGTGCATGCGCTGGGCATTCCAGCCGCGTCGGCGCCGGCCACCTCAAGCTCGGAAGACGCCCTCTCCAAACTGTTCCCGATGCGCAACTGAAGCAACTGAATCAGACTAGGGCCAACAACGGGCCGCCTTGCTGGCGCACGGCCTGCTGGACCAAATCCTCGAAGCGCGAGCCGCTGCGCGTGTCCAGCCACTGGCCAGCGTCGTAGCGGAAGTGGAAGGCGCCGGACTTGCTCGCCAGCCACAATTCCTGCAGCGGCGCTTGCAGATTGATGATGATCTTCTCGTCGTTGTCGAGTTCCAGGGTCAGTACCGCGCCTTCGCGCTTGGAGTCGATATCGGCAGCATCCGCTGCCGCCTCCACGCGGCTCAACATGGCATCGGCAAAGCGGAGATAGTCGGTTTGCGGCAGGGCGTTCATGGGACGGTTTTCCGGGTGCGGCTGATACACTGAACTGATGCTTGAGCGAACCATTTTAGGAATTCGATTTGCCCGTACAGCGCGCATTGTCGGACTCGCCGTGCTGCTCGCCACATGCGGTCTGTTGAGCGCCTGCGGTCAGCGTGGACCGCTGGTTTTCCCCAAACCGTCGCCCGCCGCTCCGAGCCAGGGCTGATCGTCTCCACGGTTCCAGCCCGGGCTGTCTCGCCCGTGCGCCATGGACCGATACCCTTCCGCAACCACGACAACCCGCCCATGTCGCAAGCCCACGCCGCAAGCCCTGAACTTCCCGGCCACCCGCATCTGGCCTACCGCGATGGCGCCTTGATGATCGAGGCAGTTCCCGCGGCCGTGCTGGCGCGGCGGTTCGGCACGCCGTTGTATGTGTACTCGCGGGCCGGCATCGAGCAGGCGGCGGGCGCGTATCAGGCTGCGGCGCAGGGCAAGCCGGTTTCGCTGCGTTATGCGGTCAAGGCCAACTCCAGCATGGCCGTGCTGCAACTGCTGGCGCACCTGGGCTGGGGTTTCGACATTGTTTCCGGCGGCGAACTGGCGCGGGTTCTGGCCGCCGGTGGCGATCCGTCCAGTGTCGTGTTTTCGGGCGTGGGCAAGCTCGACGCCGAGATGCATGCGGCACTGGAAGCCGGCGTGCAATGCTTCAACGTGGAGTCGCAAAGCGAACTGCGGCGCCTGAGTCGTATTGCTGGCGAGCGCGGTGTCGTCGCCCCGGTCAGCCTGCGCATCAACCCGGACGTCGACGCGAAAACCCACCCCTATATTTCCACCGGCCTGAAGAGCAACAAATTCGGCATACCCCAGGGGTTGGCGCGCACGGCCTATACCGACGCGGCGCTGCTGCCAAACCTGCGCATCGTCGGTATCGATTGCCATATCGGCTCGCAGATCACGCAACTCGGCCCCTATCTGGACGCGCTCGACCGCATCCTCGATCTGCTCGCCGACATCGAGCATCACGGCGTCAAGCTCGAGCACATCGACCTCGGCGGCGGCCTCGGCATCCGCTATGCCGACGAGAATCCGCCCAGCATCGCCGCCTGGATGGATGCCTTGCTTGAGCGCCTGGCGCAGCGCGGCCATGGCCACCGGCAGGTGATGTTCGAGCCGGGGCGCTCCGTGGTGGGCAACGCGGGCTTGCTGGTCACCGAAGTGGTCACGCTCAAATCCAGCCTGGAACGCCACTTCGCCGTGGTGGACGCCGCCATGAACGACCTGATGCGCCCGGCGCTGTACCAAGCGTGGCAGGCCATCGTGCCGCTGCAGCCGCGCGACGGCAAGCACCGCTTGCGCTATGACGTGGTCGGCCCGGTGTGCGAGTCGGGCGACTGGCTGGGTCGCGAGCGCGAACTCGACCTGCGTGAGGGCGACCTTCTGGCCGTGCTCTCGGCCGGCGCTTACGGCATGGCCATGGCCTCGAACTACAACACCCGCCCACGCGCCGCCGAAGTGCTCGTGGACGGCGCGCAAGCCCACCTCATTCGCGAGCGCGAGAGCCTCGAACACCTGGTCGCGGGCGAGCAACTGCTGGTGTTTTGAGCACCCGGCT
>DAIAZB010000419.1 GCA_027443745.1 Thiomonas sp.
CAAGCGCGTGAAGTGAGTGACTTGAGTTCGCGCCTGAACCCAACGTTTCCCCGGGGGAACCCCTGCCGCTTTAGCTCAGTTGGTAGAGCAATCGCCTTGTAAGCGATAGGTCGTCTGTTCGAGTCAGACAAGCGGCACCAAAAATACAAGCAAAATCAACAAGTTATAGAACAAGCCCACACTAGTCATGTGGGCTTTTTTTCGCCTTTTGGGGGGCGCATTCCCCCTAGATTCCCCCTGAAGGCTACCTAAACCATACCTGACTGCTTCCCCCTGAATTCCCCTTCCCGCATGCATTTTGATTGGGGCGGATAGCTGTTGCGTGGACTTTCTACATCGTCGCGTAGGGTTTATGCACATATCGGTTGCGCGGCAGCACAGCGAGGGGATAAGATGGAATCAAGGTGAGGAAATGAACTTGCTGCCTTCGGGCAGCACCCGTGCGACCGAGAGAACCTCCAGCGGCTAGCAATGGCCGCCCCCCAGCCCAGCTGGGGAGGTGCAGGAAACTTAGGGCGCGGGGCCGAAAGGGGGTGAAACACCCGGCTGGGGGATAAAAAGGGATACCCAGCCGGCGCGGGCCAAACGCCAAACCACGCGCCACTCGTTCCGCTACCTCCCCCGGCGCCATCGCGGCGCCGTGAGCACCAAGGGGCCGCGCCCGCAGTGACCATCTTTTTGATGGCCATTGCGGGCGCTTTGCTTTTTGGAGTTCGACATGCAGAAGCATGCAATCCTGCCGGCCCTGCTCGATTTCGACGCAGCGGGCCAACTGACCAGCTTTGCCCCCGTCACTCTGGCCCATTGGGCGCGGGGCGACAAAAAAGCCCCCGAGGGCTTCCCCCAGCCGATCCGCCTGAACGGCCGCGTTTTGCGGTTCCGCACGGCCGACCTGCTGGCGTGGGTTGATGGACTGGCGCCGGCCCACCCTACGACCCCAGCGGCTGGCGCAGCGCCAACCCCTTTGCAACGTCGGGCCGGGCGCCCACGCAAGGCCCTGGCCATCAGCCAGGGAAAAGGGGGTGCGGTATGAGCGCCACCCGCAATCCAAACCGCTTCTCCAGCACAGCCGAAGTCGAAGCACTGCGCCACCGGCATGCGCTGGCCGCGCTCGAAGCTCTGTCAGCCGAGGCCCGGGCCGCGGCCCTGGAGGCCGCCGAGCTCGACGACGCCCTGGGCGAAATCGTGGCCTTGGCTTGGCTGCTGGAAGCCGGCGCTGACGTGCGGGGGTTGGCATGAAGACAAAACCAACCCTTGGGCAGCGCCTGAAAAGCCTCATGCGCAATGCGCGGCGGCAGGGCGGCTCGCGGGGACCCAAGTCCTGCGCGTCGCTCAACATCGAAAGAAACGCGGGGGCTCTTGAGGCCGCCATCGCGGCGGCTTTGGCACCCCAGCCTGGCGAAGCCAATCAAGAGTTTGAGTCTCGCCGCGACCTCCTGGCGGCAGCTAGGGCGCTGTACAGCACGACCTGGCTTGCCAGTGCTGCGCGCTGCACCGTGCGCCGGGCCCAGCAGGTCATGGCCCAGCGGCTGGTGTGGCTGGCGCGCATGGGCGACATGTTCGGGTTCGACGACCTGCCCGCGTTGCGCCAGCGGGCGCTGCGCTTGGCCCAGCAGGCCGAGCAGGCCGAGCGCGCCAAGGCGGCGCCTAGCGTTGCGTGCCCGCAGCCATTGCAACTGTGCCTGTTCAGCGAGGGGGAAGCGTCATGAGCTTCTTTGACAAATTTCAGCCCCTCACCCTGGGCCGCGCCACTTCAACTCCGTGGCCAGAACCTGAGTACATCCTTGGGCCGCTCCAGGCAGGAGATGTTGGCCTTGTATCCGGGGCTGATGGCTCAGGTAAAAGTTACATCGCCCAGTGCGCTGCACTCTCAGTCGCCAAAGGGCGAGCGGACATCTTTGGGGGAATGTGGGGTGTGCCAAAAGCAAACGGCAAGGTGATTTATTTCGCAGTTGAAGACCGCGAAGCAGACCATGGCAGGCGATTGAATTGGCTCGCAAATCACGCCTGCAAATTCGACAGCTTTCACTTCGATGATGAGGATGATTCTGTCACTCTTATACCGACCCTGGGCGTGCGGGTGCCATTGGTCGAGCGCGGCGACAAGCCTGGGCAATACAGAGTGACAGAAACAGGCCACGAATGGTCTAAATACATTCATGAGTATCGTCTAGTAATCATCGATCCGTTGCGCGCATTTCACGGCCTTGAAGAGGGAGATGGAGCGGGTCTTGATTTTCTGGTTCGCTGGCTTGTGAGTGTGGCGATGAAAAACCAGCAGGTCGTCCTGGTGGTCCACCACGCCAGCCAATCGGCCATTCTTGACAGTCGCGACGACCACCATGCGGGCCGCGGGGCGACGGACTTCCCCGCAGGGTGCCGCGCCGTCTGGGTCTTGCGCGGGTTAAATCAGAAAGAGGCGGAAAAGCTGGGTGATGGAGACGACCGCAGGCTGTGGAGGGCCTTGGTGAATGGAAAGGCCAGCCACGCCGACGAGTCGGCTGCGCGTTATCTGAGGAAGCACGAAAAAGGGGTGCTGCGGGTGGACTACCTGCCCGGCTCGGCGCCAGCGACGCCCCAAAAAAATAGCTATCAACAGGCAAAAAACGGGCAGAGCGCTGCGGCTGCGGGGGGTGATGATGATTGGGAATGAAGTCATCCAGACCGCGCCGGTCACTCCCGCGAGGCTGCGCGTGTTCCAGCCTTCAGTGCGGCCCATCGCGCGCACTGGCGATTGGATCGAAACAAGCTGGGGGCGCTGCAAAGTGACCGGCCGACTTGGCCAGCGGCACGCCGACATGCTCGAAGCCGTGCTGTTCTGTGCAGAGAGGCGCAAGGATGAAGAAGCGGGAACTATCAAGTTGCTGGTGGACCCTGCGCGCGTGCGCTCAGTCATGAGCGGCCGCCGATACAGCCTGGAGCAGTGCTGGACTCTACTGCGCGAGCTTCGCTCCTGCACCATCGAAATAGACACACCCAAGGCGCGCATCATGGGCGGCCTCGTTGAGTCTGCGGAATACACGAAGACGGAGACCCGCATCGACCCGCTCAACGGCGAACCGCGCCGCCTGTGGACCGTGCGACTTGGTAAGGCATGGGCGGAACTCATGAGGCTTGACCTCAACACCACCGGCGATCCGTCCCCCCTAGCGAGGCTTGAACACGGGATCTGTAAAGCGGTGGCGCGGTTTCTGCTCACTCACAGCCCGCAGCACCAGCCAAATGGTGGCTGGACGCTGGACGGGGCAATTCGGGCCGTTGCAGGTGACCTGGACAACCAGAATCTGCGCAGCGCACGCCGCCACCTGCGTGCAGAAACAGATGAACTGCGGCGGCTCGGCGTCGAAATCGAAGGGGATAGGGTTCGCCGCGTGACACAGCCGCCCGATAGCGTGACACAGCCGCCCGGGCGTGACACAGCCGCCCACGTCCCTTTAGGTATTTCTAGGCCTTTTAGGCCTAGGGCCTAGGGCTAAGGCCCCGGCCCAAGGGAAAAAACCAAGGCCCCACGCCCCCCATGGGGGTAGAGAAAGGCAAAACATGACGAAAGCCCACCGTCAGGCCACGCAGTTCATCGAACTCATGCTGCTACGGGTCCAACATCTTGAATTCGCAGCAGCCTGGTACTCCCCAGCGACAGGCAAGGTCGCGCGCATCACCCCAGGCCGCATGCCGTGCGCCAGCTTGGCCGATTTCGAGCGCATCGCGACCTGGCTGCGCCATCAAAATGCAGGCGGAGCCAATATCTGGGTGAGGCCGGCAGCGTCATCGCCGACTTCACCCGTCGTCATGCTGGATGACCTTCCCAGCACCCTGGCGGCGCGGGTCGTGGGCAAATATCAGGGCCTGGCTGTGGAGACCAGCCAGGGCAACGCCCAAACGTGGCTGGTTTGTTGCCAAGCCATGAGCCGTGAGCAGCGCCAGCACGTCGCCCGCAAGCTGGCGTCGTTGGCCCACTCCGACCCAGATGCCACCAGCGAGCCCCGCTGGGGCCGTTTGCCAGGATTCAAGCAGTGCAAGCCAGGAAAGTCGGGATGGACGAACCTGCTGCAAGCAAGCGGCCCTGACACACCTGAGCTGGACCCTACCCCATACCTATCGGATTTCGAACCAGCAGACGCGCCCCAGGGGTTTTCTCTACCCCCCACTGGGGGGCGTGGGGCCTTGCCTTCGGAGCTCAGTGCGACAGACAGAGACGAGCACCGCGTCGAATTTGCCTTCGCTTGCCACTGCCTGCGACGAGGCCAGCCGCCAGAGCAGATCACCCAGGCCCTGGCAGAGCGCGCACTTGCCAGAGGCAAGCGCCGCACCCAGGCGCAGGCGCTGGGCTACGCAGGCAAAACCCTGGCGGCCGCCACCCGTTCACTGCATCGCTGATTTCGCCTACCCATGAATGTACGTAGGCGCCCGACTTCCCGGCGCCCACCACCCATCATTAGGAACCCATCATGACCATCACCATTCCCCTACCCAACCATGCCAAGCAAATCGACAACCTCGCCCGCCGCATTTACTCTGCCAATTATCTGCGTTCGCGTGGCGACAAAATCGGACTTTACGGCGCACTCAAAGCCTGCAATTTCCAAAACTTCCACCAATTCTTTGCGTCAAGCAACCTCGATTATCTGAAAGTATCGCCCGAAATCCAGCGAGCCGTTTTTTCGGCAACGCTGGAAATCGCCAGAATCGAAGCTGAAAAACAAAGCCCTGGCACGCCGCGCCATTTCAGCATCACCCAAAACCACAGTGGAGGTTATGACATTGAGTATTGGTCGGACGCCGACCGCGCCTTTGTTACCTCAACCCTCAGTCCCAAAGAAAAGGCTTTATTGCATGTCATGCTGGGTGAAATCCAAGACCGGCGCCGCGTGAATCAGTCGGCTCTGGCTCCATTACCCGAACCGACGAATCCAACCCGCCATTAAAAGGAGCGTTGAAATGGAAAAGAACCTGAAATTCTGGCTACCGATGCTGCTCACCATGCAGATTGTTCAAGCTGTATTCATCACACTTCTGCTTTGGCCAACACCGACGCTTGCGCAACTTCACCACGCACACGCCGTGATTTTCAATCAGGAGCACGGAAAATGATTTACATCGAACTCGAGATCACGGTTGAAGGCCTGGCGCTGGCGACCATCGAGCACCACCAGCGGCCTGGTGCGTGCACCTACCGCGCCGCGCACGTCCTGCCGCCAGACCTGGCCGAGCAAGCCCGTCAGATCGGCGACTTTCTGCTGCAGGACTACAGCCGCCGAGCGGCGTTGCCCGAGCTCGGCTATCAGTCTCCGACTTCAATTCAGGAGTCATAAAAATGCTCGACAAAATGGACAAAATCCGGGTGGCGCATTTTCGCATCCGTGTCACCTTGTTTTGCATGATTGCAGGCGCGTGTCTCGCGTGCTTTGCTTATCTCGCGCACGAGCAATTACTCGACGCAGCCGTTTCATATTCGCTTGGTTCGGCATTGAATGCGCTGGGCGTGGGTGGCTGGGTTATCCAGCATGCCCATGGCGCGCTTGCTTTGGGCTCTCTGTTTTATCAAAACATGCAACCGGGCGGCTTTGGCTGGGCAAAGACGCTGGAGGCGGCAGGAGCCGGCGCGATGCTCGGGTTGCTGATTCCAGCATCGATTTTCAGCATCAAGAAACAAGGAGTCGAAAATGCTTAAATTTTTTCGTGCGCTCAAAATCTTTGGGCTTATTGTTGGAGCGAGTTTTGCCGCGGATGTCCTTCTTTCTCTTTTTTCTCATGAAGGTTTGGGCACCGCGTTCATGGTGGCCGGCGCGTTGGTTGCCGCGATTTTGTGGTGGAGGACCATGACAGCTGCGCCAGCCGACGTGCGCAGCGGCATCAGGGACGTTGAAGAAGATGCGGCTTATCTGAAGGGCCTGGCCCAGGGCTTCGACCCAGAGAAGTTCATTGATCTGACAAAAGGCATCTTTATTGGCCTGGACGGCCAGCGCAAGCCGATGTATTTGGAGCGCCAAACGCTCGACAAAAATCATCTGGAAATCTTGGGTGAGAGCGGCGTCGGCAAGTCCAGCCTGGCCGGCGTGCTGCTGTCGCAGCTCGCCGCGTCGGGCGAGGCTGTCTGCGTGTTCGACCCGAAGCCGGACGAGAAGCTGCCCGGTGTGCTGGCGCGCATGGGCAAAAAGCACGGCTTCCCGGTCTTGGTCATTGACCTGCGACATACCTGCGGCTTCCCCCAGATCAACCCGTTTTATGGAGCGAGGGCTGACCAGGTGGAAGAGCTGCTGCAGGTGGCCTTGGATCTCGGGAAAACTGGCGACGCAGGGGTGGATTTTTACAGGGGCGGGGACCGGGAGGCGACGAACTGGATTGCCGAGGCTGTGGGCGGCGACCCAGCGCGAAGCTTGCCTGACATCATCGGCGCGGCGGGGCGCGATGAGCGCGTGGTTGAGAAAGAGAACCTGTGGCGCGAGCTCAGGCAGCTGGGGCGCATCCAGGCATTCGCGAGCCGCGAGCAGGGCATCGACCTTCAGGCGTTGATGACAGAGCCTGGCGGCGTCGTGCTGTATGTGATGGGCAGCACCACGAAGCTGGAAATCGGGGCTGCGCAGAAGCTACTTTTGCAACGCGTGCTGCAGGTGCTGGAGGACCGCAGCGACAAGAGCAAGCCGGTCGCACTGTTCTTGGATGAACTCAAGTATTTGCTGTCTCCTGCCGCACTGCGGGCGGCAGGGACGGTGCGCGACAGGAACGCGCACTTGGTCTTTGCGCATCAGTCGCTCGGCGACCTCGATGATTGTCCGGGCCTGTCGCCCAAGGCAGTGCGGGGGGCGATCTGGGGTAACAGCGGTGTGAAGTTTGCCTACAAGATGTTGGATTCGGCCACCGCGCTTGAGCTCTCCCGGCTGGCTGGCGCATCCCGCGCCGACGTGCAAACCATGAGCTCCAGCCAGAACGACAACGGCGGAAGCACAAACACATCGTGGACCCAGGCGGCTCGCGAATACATGCCGCCGCACGTGTTCAGCCACTTGCCCAAGCCTTCAGGCGGCGAGGCAAGCGTAGGGGTCGTGTTCGGCCTGGGCACGGCCTTTTACCTATCGACCCGCTGGCTCCCGGCAGGTGAGACGCCCGCGCCGCTGCGCATCGAGAAGCCCGCCGACCAGGCCGACACCGCGCCCATTTCGCATGCCGCCGAATCAGGTCAAGAGGCAACCGAAGCACAGGCCGAAGCGGCCCGCGCCGACAGCCTCGACGACCTGTTGAAGTAACCCAAACCCCGGCCTGAGCGCCGGGCTCGTATATACATAGGTGAATCATGCCCATCATCAAAGACCCGCGCGAGCGCATGCAGCGCGCAGAGCAAAAGAAGACTTTGCTGCTGCGCTTTTTGCGTGAAGAGCTCTACACCACCCCGCAGGTTGCAGCCCAGGTCATGGGTGTGGCGCCGCGCGCTGCACGGGCCACCGTGGCCGCTCTGGAAGCCTCTGGCTTCGTCAAGCGCCATCACATTGAACTCGTGCCCAGCCTGCCCCCGCTGGTGCTGATCGGCATCACACCATCAGGCCAGTCCATGGCGTTCGACCCCGCAACTGAGGCACCGATTGATCGCAGTTTCGAGCCTGGAAGGTTCAGCCTCAACTACCTGCGCCACACGCTCGAAACCCAGCAGTTGCGCATACAGGCGTCATACGCCGGCATCACGAAATGGGTGAGCGGAGACCGCATGGCTGCAGTGCAAAAGGGCGTCAAAAAACCCGACGCCGTGGCGCTTGACGTGCGAGGACAGCGCGTCGCCATCGAGGTTGAGCGCAGCGTGAAAGGCCCGAAAAGCTATGCGGACGTGCTGTCTGGACACTTGACCGCCATGCATCAAAACAAGTGGTCTCGCGTGGTCTGGTCATCGCCTGATACCAAGACCCGCGACCGCGTGAAGACCTTGATTCTTGCCGTCAAGCGCGTGCGAATCGCGGGCATCGACACGCGCATCGACCCGGCCAAGCATCACCAGAATCTGGCGTTTTGCACGCACGATGTCTTTACAACCCTGCTCACTTGAAAGGAAAAATCATGAGCATCCTGAAGCCCAAAGCCCCGACCAAAACCGCCGCCATGTCGCTGCGCTTGCCCGCCGAACTGCACCAGCAATTGCAGACGTTGCAGGATGATGCCGACCGCGCCGGGTTCATTTTTGACGCATCCGATGTGTGCGTCAAAGCCCTGGCCGCAGCGGTTAAAAGCGCGCGTGCCGAGCTTGCCAGCGCAGGGGCGGAACGTGCTTCGCACGACCGCCAGCAGGCCGTTGCGTAGCCTTCGCTCCCGTCTGCCCCAAGCCCGCCGCGTGCGGGCTTTTTTGCTGCCCGGCGCATACAGCCGTATATACGTCTGTTTACAGCTCTCGCGCCACGGCCTTATGTCTTGCGGATGGCGCATGACGACCGGCGCAAGCGAGCGGCGCAAGAAGCCCATAACGGCACGGATTCAGAGCGGGGTAAGCCCCCCTTCTCGCCTGCGGCTCGTGCCTTGCGGCACCAGGGGAGCCTCGGCCTGGACGGCCTCGCCCCCACTCTGAAACCGCCACTGCGGGCACGACCTCCCTCCAGGGAGCGAGTGCGCGCGAACCGCGTCCCTTACTTCTGTTGTTGCTCAATATCTGAGCAAAACGCCGGGCCGCGCTTCGCGCGCACTCGCTCCCTGAAGGGAGCTCGGCTTCGGGCGGTGAACCTGCCCTCGGCCCCAGTCCGCCCTGGTGGGCGTCCTGTGGCTCGGCTCCACCTCACCCTGGCGGGTTCGGCGGCCCGACCTGCGCTGAGGGAACGTGCTCCGCACGACCCTCGCTTGTGCCGTGCGGGCTCTGCCCCCACGTGAACCG
>DAIAZB010000420.1 GCA_027443745.1 Thiomonas sp.
AACGCCTCGTGCGCACCCTCTGCCCTTACTGCAAGCGCGAGGCGTCGCAGGACCCGCATGAATGGGGTGCCCTGACCCACGGCTGGACCTTGCCTGTGCCGGAAAAGGTGTGCTCGCCGGTCGGCTGCCTCGAATGTCGCAACACCGGCTTCATGGGCCGCACGGGCATCTACGAGATGATGCCGATTTCGCCTCGCCTTCGCGCGCTGGTTTCCGCCCAGCTGGAACTGGGGAATTTCGGCCAGACCGCACTTGCCGAAGGCATGCGCCCGTTACGCATCTCCGCCGCCGAGCAGGTAGCTCGCGGGCTTACGACCGTGCAAGAAGTACTGGCCGTCCTGCCGCCGATCGAGCTGCCCGACAACCCCCCGCCCCCGAAACCTGCATGAAGCCTGTCCTGATCATCCGTACCGGCCGCGCGCCGGACGCCATACGCGCGCGCCACGGCGACTTTCCGCATTGGTTCCGGCTTGGCGCCTCGCTTCCGCTGCAACGCCTGCATGTGGTCGATGTCCAGGCCGGCGACGCACTGCCCGCACCGACCGCAGTGGCAGGTGCGCTGATCACCGGTTCGGCAGCCATGGTCACCGAGCGGGCCTCGTGGAGCGAGCGCACGGCGGGCTGGATCCGCGACGCGATGGACATCGAGCTTCCCCTTTTCGGGGTCTGCTTTGGTCACCAATTGATGTCGCATGCCCTGGGCGGCCGAGTCGACTATCTGCCGGGCGGTCGCGAAATCGGCACGCAGGCCATCGAGGTCCTGGATACGGCGGCGCGTGATTCGCTGGCCCATGCCCTGCCGGCAAGCTTCCGCGCCCACACCACGCACGAACAGAGCGTATTGGAGGCTCCGGCCGGAGCGACCGTGCTTGCCCGCTCGGCACGCGACCCGCACCAGCTGTTGCGCTACGCATCGAATGCGCTGAGTACTCAATTCCACCCCGAGTTCAGCGCCGATGTCATGCGCGCCTACATCCGCCGCAAGCACCTGGACATGTGCCGCGAAGGCTCCGATCCCCGGCTTTGCTTCCGCCAGGTCGGCGCCACCCCGGTCGCTCGCAGCTTGCTGCAGCAGTTCGCCCGGCGTCACGGGCTTTCCTTCTCGCGCTAGTGGCGCAAGCGCCGTGCGATCGCATCACGTGACAGCATCGCGAATACCAGGCCGAACAGGAATCCGCCGATGTGGGCCCACCAGACATAGGCGCCGTAGCTGGGTCCCGCATAGCTGAACAGCAGTTGCAGGAGTACCCAAATGCCGATCAGCAGGAAGGCTGGCACGCGCACGAATTCCAGGTAGAGGCCCAGTGGAAGCACCAACCCGAGACGCGCTCGCGGGAACAGCGCCACGTAGGTGCCGACCACCGCCGACACCGCGCCACTGCAACCGATGATCGGCAATCGCACGCCCGCCAATGACACGGCGCCAATCAGGTTCGCAACGATTCCGCCCACCACGAACAACGACAAGAAGCGTAGCGATCCCAAGGCGCGCTCACCGGGCAGCCCGAAGATCATCAGGAACAGCAGATTGCTCAGCAGGTGCAGCCAGGTCACGTGGATGAACAGCGCAGTGAACAGGCGCAGCAACGAGGGATCGGTGAGCTGTGGCCATAAGGGTTGATGCGCGTCGAAAATATTCGCCGGCACCGTCCCCCACTCCAACAGCACTCTGACACGCTGCTGCGGCGGCATGAGGGTAAGCCAGACAAAGCACAGGGCACACATGCTGACGATCAGCAAGGTGGCCCACTGCCATTGCCGGCGTCGGCGTGTCTCGACATGCACGAACAAGGGCGTACTCCGCGTCGAATCAAAGCACTGGTTTGGAGATGATAATCGCCAGCAGGGCGTGCCTGCGCGCAAATCCGCGAATGATTTGGGCCTGTGCAAAAGCAAACACCCCCACCGCGGGCGGTGAGGGTGTTTGGGGATAAAGCCCCTGGCGGTGACCTACTCTTGCATGCAAATGCACACTACCATCGGCGCGGCTGCG
>DAIAZB010000421.1 GCA_027443745.1 Thiomonas sp.
GCAGGACTGGCGCGGCCATCTCGTGCTGCCCGGGTTCATCGATCCGCATGTGCACGCGCCGCAGCTCGACGTCATCGCCTCGTTTGGCGCTGCACTGCTCGACTGGCTGGAACGCTACACCTTTCCAGCCGAGGCACGCTATGCCGACGCCGAGCAAAGCCGGCTCGGTGCCGAGCGGTTCCTGCACGCCCTGCTCGCGCATGGCACCACCGCGGCGCTGGTCTTCGCCACGGTGCACAAGACGAGCAGCGACGCGCTGTTCAAGGCGGGCCGGCGGCTGGGTATGCGCCTCATCACCGGCAAGGTGCTGATGGATCGCAACTGTCCTGCCGACCTGCGTGACGACGTGGCGCAGGCCGAGCGCGATTGCGTCGAGCTCATCGAACGCTGGCATGGTGTCGATCGCCTCGCCTACGCCGTCACTCCGCGTTTCGCCGCCACCAGCAGCGCCGAGCAACTGGCCATGGCCGGGGGGTTGCTGCAGCGCTATGCGCAGCGCGCCGGTGGGCTCTACATGCAGACGCACGTTGCCGAGAACCGCGACGAGGTGCGCTGGATCGCCGAGCTGTTCCCCGACAGCCGCAGCTATCTCGACGTGTACGACCGCCACGGCCTGCTCACCCGCCGCAGCATGCTGGCGCACGGCATCTGGCTCGACGACACCGATCGCGACCGCATGGCGCAGGCCGGCTGCAGCATTGCCTTTTCGCCCTCCTCCAACCTGTTCCTCGGCAGCGGCCTGCTCGACTGGGCCCGGGCCGAGCGCGCCGGCGTGGGCGTCGCCCCCGCCAGTGATGTCGGCGGCGGCACCAGCCTGTGCCAGTTGCGCACCCTGGCCGACGGCTACAAGGTGCTGGCGCTGCAGGGTCAGCGCCTCACCGCCTGGCAGGGCTTGTACGCCGCCACGCGCGGCGCGGCGCGCGCGCTGGAGCTGGAGCACGAGATCGGCCATTTCGCCCCTGGCACCGCCGCCGACGTGGTGGTGTGGCGCTGGGCGGATGGAGCCGTGCAGCAGCGCCGGCAGGACATGGCACGCAGCTTGCACGAGCGTTTGTTCGCGTGGATGACCCTGGCGGATGAGCGCAACGTTGCGGCCGTGTATGTGGGCGGATGCAAAATCGCACTGGCAGAGCGGGACAACGCCAACTGGAGCCGTGAGGCAGCGGGCCATCTCGGCCCGGCGGTGGCCAGGCCCGGCTAGCGCGACGCGGGACCAATGGCAGGCAAGGGGGATGTGGATGGCGTGGCGGCTTGAACTCGAGAACATCGGCAAACGCTACCCCGGCGTGGTGGCGAACGACGGCGTGGGCCTGCGTGTCGCGCCGGGGCAGATCCACGCCGTGCTGGGCGAGAACGGTGCGGGCAAGTCCACACTGATGAAAATCATCTTTGGCGCGGTGCAGCCTGACTGCGGCAGCATCCGCTTCGACGGCGTGCAGGTGCAGGTGCGCACCCCGCATGTGGCGCGCAGTCTAGGCGTGGCCATGGTGTTCCAGCATTTCTCGCTGTTCGACACCCTGAGCGTGGCCGAAAATGTCTGGCTCGGGCTGGACCGCAAACCCGGCTTGGTCGAGGTGGCACGCCGCATCCGCGGGGTGGCCGCCGGTTATGGCCTCGACATCGCCCCTGAACGCCCGGTGCATACCCTGTCGGTGGGCGAACGCCAGCGGGTGGAAATCATCCGCGCCCTGCTCACCGACCCCAAGCTGCTCATCCTTGATGAGCCCACCTCGGTGCTGGCGCCGCAGGCGGTGCACAAGCTGTTCGGCACCCTGCGCAAGTTGGCGGCGACCGGCTGCAGCATTCTCTACATCAGCCACAAGCTCGACGAGATTCGCACCCTGTGCCACCACTGCACGGTGATGCGCGCCGGCAAGGTGGTGGCCGAGGTTGACCCGGCGCGGGAGAGCAACGCCAGCCTGTCGCGCCTGATGGTCGGTGCCGACATCGCCCGGCCCAAGCGCCGGCCGGCGCAACCGGGTGTGGTGGCGCTGCAGCTCTCAGGCTTGAACCAGCCGGCTGCCGACCCTTACGGCGTCGACTTGCAGGACATCAGCCTGCAACTGCGCACGGGGGAGATGCTGGGCATCGCCGGTGTTTCGGGTAACGGCCAGCGGGAACTGCTGGCGGTGCTCTCGGGCGAGGACGCTC
>DAIAZB010000422.1 GCA_027443745.1 Thiomonas sp.
CAGCACTTCGCCATGAGCGACAACGCCTACACCGACACCTACGGCCCCTCCACCCCCGGCGCGCTCGAAGTGGTGTCGGGCCAGACCAACGGCATGCAGATCGTGGCGAGCAGCAAGCAGCCGTTCACCCTGTCCGCCTACTCGTACTACATCAACGACGGTCAGGGCGGGCTCACGATGATCAACGACGTCGATCCCGGCCATGACGTCTGCTCCAGCGCCACCGACCAGGTGATGATGGGGGGCCAAAATATCGGCGACCTGCTCAGCGCCAAAAACATTTCCTGGGGCGGCTTCATGGGTGGCTTCAACCTGCAAACGGTGAACGCCAACGGCACCACCGGCTGCAAGCGCAGCACCTATTCCCCCGTGGTCGGGGGCAATGTTGCCGACTACATCCAGCACCACAACTGGTTCCAGTACTTCGCCTCCACCGCCAACCCCACGCATGCGCGACCCAGCGCGGTCGCCGCCATCGGCCACACCCTGGAAGCCGACGGCAAGACCGTGGACCCGGCCAACCACGAATACGGCATGCAGGACTTTTTCGCCACGGTGCAGGCCGGCAACTTCCCCGCCGTGTCCTACCTGAAGGCACCGGCCTATGAAGACGGCCACGCCGGCTACTCCGACCCGCTGGACGAACAAGCTTTCGTCACCAGGGTGATCAACTTCCTGCAGCAGCAGCCGCAATGGAAGGACACCGCGGTCATCATCACCTGGGACGACTCCGACGGCTGGTACGACCACGCTTTCGCCGCCACCACCAATCCATCCTTCGACAGCCAGGCCGACCAGTTGAACGGCGCCGGCGTCTGCGGCAAGGCCGGCGCCACGCCGATGATTGGCGTGGCTGGCAAGCCGGTCAATGGCCGCTGCGGCCCCGGCACACGCATTCCCTTCCTGGTCATTTCGCCCTGGGCCAAGGCCAACTATGTGAGCCACACGCCCATCTCGCAAGCCTCGGTGGTGCGGTTCATCGAAGACAACTGGCTCGGCGGGCAGCGCCTGGGCGGCGGCGCGTTCGACGCCAGCACGGGGTCGATCATGGACATGTTCAACTTCACCGGCAGCAGCGGGACGAACACGCCGCTGTATCTCGACTCCACCTATGGCACACCGCTGAACGCGGCGCCGGTGGTGCTCAAGCGGTCCAGCGCAGGCTCGGCGGCGAGCTGATGGATTCGCGGGCTGAACCCCCTCCCCGCGGGTGGCGAGGATTGGACGGCGGCTGGCGCACCATCATCCCGTCGCCGGCCTTGGCCACCGCTGCGGAGCCGGCGTGTGTCTCAGGACGGATCGCGTGGGTGGCAGCCAGCCGCGCCCCAGCCGACGGATCGCGCCATGCCTGACTCCACCGATCTCGCCGGGCGCACATCGTCCAGGCGCCGGTATGCGCTGGCGGGCGCCTTGAGCCTGCTGCTGGTTGGGTTCGCCGCGTACGAAGTCAAGGCGCAACAACCCACCCTGACCCTGATGGACTGGCTGCGACACCCGGTGGACAGCGCCATCCTCGTCACGGGAGCCAACCCGGATCCGGCCCCGCTCGTCCTGCCTCCGAATCAACCGCTGTCCGCCGTCGCGCAACTCGGCAGGCGCTTGTTTTTCGACGCGGGCTTGTCCGCCTCCGGCAGGCAGTCCTGCGCGTCCTGCCATGACCCTGCCCAAGGCTACAACCCGCCGCCGGGCAGTGGTCCGGTGATGCTGGGCGGCCCGCATCTCGCCACGCCGGGCTACCGCCCGCCACCCTCGCTGGCCTATCTCTACCGTCAGCAGAACTTCTCCATCGGCCCCGACAACGCGGAGAACGAAACCATCACCCTGCGACAACTCATCCATCTGGGCCAAGCTGCCACGCGCATCACCAAAACTGCGCAGAGCACGGCTGTCACGGCACACAATCTGGTGCCGCAAGGCGGGTTGTTCTGGGATGGGCGCGTCAACACCTTGCAGCAGCAGGCCGACGGCCCCCTGTTCAACCCCGTGGAAATGGACGCCGGCTCGCCACAGCGCGTGGCCACCATCATCCGG
>DAIAZB010000423.1 GCA_027443745.1 Thiomonas sp.
AAGCCGACGTCGTAGCAGATGTTGGTGACATAGGCGTCGGTGTCCATGAGCAGCTGGCAGGCCTTGTTGATGCGCAGGCGGTTGACGAAATCCGTGAAGGTGTTGCCGGTGGCCTTGCGGAAGTAGCGCGAGAACTTGTGCTCGGACTGCCCCACGCGCGCAGCGATGTCGGCCAGGGAGAACTGCGTGCTCATGTTGTCGGTGATGAAGTTGATGATGGTGTTGATCTGCGCCATGGCGTCGGCATCATCGAAACTCTGCAACTGCACCGTCGACAGCAGGCGGTAGTCGGTGCAGCGTGTCAGATCGCACAGCAGATCGGCGAACTCCGCGAAGCGGCGCAAGCCGCGCGCGCTGCGGATGCATTCGATGCGCCCGCGCACGCTCTCGCTCAAGCCGAAAAACTCGATGCCGTGTCGAGCGCGCTCCAGCAAGGGCGTCAGTTCGTCCAGTTCGGGCAGCAGCGCCGCGGCTTGACGCAAAGGCTCGTCGGCGAACTGGATGACCATGTCGCGCTGGGCCACACCCCCTTCGGGCACGTTGGTGGAGATCCAGTTGTGCGGCAACCGGGGGCCCGTGAGGACCAGATGGCCGGGCTCGAAATGGCCGATGTAGTCCCCCACGAACACCTTGCCGCTGGTCTGCACGATGAGGTGCAGTTCGTACTCCTCGTGGTAGTGCCAGCGCACCAGCGGATTGGGGAAGCCGTGGGACAGGCAGCGCAGGCTGCCGAAGCTGCCCTCGGGCTCGTAGCCGAGTTGCGGGTCGCGCACGAAATCGTGTTCGAGCTCGGGGCTGCGAGCGGTTTTGGTGCTCATGGTGCGTCCAACGAAGGCCAACGAGATTCAGGTCAGGGCATTGCCGCCATCGACGTTCAATGCCTGCGCAGTACTGTATCCAGCTTCGCCGCCGGTGAGAAGCACTGCGGCGCCGCACGGGTCACCGTGGCTGCCCATGCGCCCTGCGGCATCGCCTCGCGACGACGCCCTTCTTGGGACGCCCTGTCGAGCCCGCGGCCGCGGGCTCCGTCGGCGACCGCATGCGCCGAGAGGCAGGACGGGCTGGCCGTGCCGTGCAAACGCCGGCTCATCGGCCATGCTCCGCCACGAAGCGCTCGACCCGCTGCACAGCCTCGCGCAGCGCCTGCGTCAAGCGCTGGTCGCCGGCCAGTTCGCCCCACAACGTGCCATCCCCCGAAAATGCCGCCACCGGATCGGCGGCGGCGCAGATGGCATGGGCCATGCCCGGATCCATCGCCTGGTCCTGGTAGGCATAGGGCAGCTTGCCGCGATGCCAGCGCTGCAGAAAGGTGAGGAACAGGGCGGGAAGCATGGCCACGCTGCCGATGCTCTGCCCGCGCGCCAGGCGCTCGCGCACCGTGGGCGCGATGAAGCCGGGAATCTTGGCGAAGCCATCCATGGCCACACGCTGATTGGTGTCGCGCAGCGCGGGATTGCCGAAACGATCGAGCACCACGTCGCGGTAGGCGTCGAGGTCGATGGGGCTGGGCTGCAGGACGGGAATGGCGTCGTCGGTGGCATAGTCGAACGCCAGGCGGCGGATGGCCGGGTCGAGCGTGCCTTCGTGGATGTAGCTGTACCCCACCAGGGTCCCCGCCCAGGCGATGCAGCTGTGCGTGGCGTTGAGCAGGCGGATCTTGGCCTCTTCGTAGGGTTGCACCGAGGCCACCATCTCCACGCCCACGGTCTCGAATGCGGGTCGGCAATTGCAGAAATCGTCCTCGATGACCCACTGGATGAAACGCTCGCCCATCACCGCGGCTGGGTCGTCGACGCCGGTGGCCTCCTTCACCCGTGCGCGAACCTCGGGCGCCGGACGCGGCGTGATGCGGTCGACCATGGCATTCGGGCTGGTGGTGTGCGCCCGCACCCAGTCGGCCAGCGCGGCGTCGCCGACGCGCTCGATGAACTGCAGCAATCCGGCGCGCGAGCGCTCGCCGTTGTGGCGCAGGTTGTCGCAATTGAGCAATGTGAGCGGGCCAGCATGCGCCGCGTGGCGCGCCCGCAGCAGCGCGGTGAGCGCGCCATAGAGGGTGTTGCCCGGCTGTCCCGACTTGGCGCGCTGCAGATCGGCCGCCAGATCGGGGAAAGCGCCGAAGTCCAAGCGGTTGTCGGCATCGAGGTAGTAGCCGGCCTCCGTGACGGTGAAGGAGATGATGCGCGTGCCGGGATCGGCCGCAAGCTCGATGAGCCGCCGCAGCGAGGGCTCGTAAGGCACCACCTCGCGAATGGCCGTGATGCGCTGGTAATGGTGCTCGCCCGAGGGTGAGATGGTTTCCAGCGTGTAGGCGCCATGCTGGCGGTGCAGGGCCTCGATGGTCTCGGCCATGTCCGCACGCAGGTTGCCGCCGGCGAGGGTCCAGCGGTGGTCTCCCGCGTCGTGCAATGCCTGCATGTAGACCGCCTGGTGCGCGCGATGGAACGACCCCAACCCCAGATGCAGCATGCGCAGCGACGATTCAGTGGGCATGTTGCACCACCTGGCCTTGTGCGTCGAAGAAGTGCAGCGCCGCGACATTGGGCGCCAGGCCGACCTGGGTGCCGGCTTGCACGGGGCTGCGTCCACCCTGGTGGCGCAGCACCAGTTTGTCGCCACGACAGTCGAGATAGATCAAGGTATCGGCTCCGAGAGATTCAACGAGTTCCACGTCGGCGCGTATCGGCCCGCTCTCCTGCAGCATGATGCCCTCGGGGCGGATGCCCACGCTGCGCGCCTCCGCGGGGATGCGCAAACCCAGCTCGGACAGGTGTTCCAGGGGCAGGAAGTTCATCGGCGGGGTGCCGATGAACTGGCCGACGAAGCGATTGGCCGGATGGTCGTAGAGCTGCAGCGGTGAACCCACCTGCTCGATCGCTCCGTCGCGCAGGACCACGACGCGGTCGGCCAGGGTCATGGCCTCGACCTGGTCGTGGGTCACATAGATGGTGGTGGCGCCGAGTTCGCGGTGCAAGCGGGCGATCTCCACCCGCATCTGTCCGCGCAGCGCAGCGTCCAGATTGGATAGGGGT
>DAIAZB010000424.1 GCA_027443745.1 Thiomonas sp.
CCTGGACAAGCAAGTGTTCTCGCGGCCGCTTTCGGGCCAGGAGCAGGTGCAGGTCGACGAGATGATGGACATCGGTCATCTGGCGGATTTTTTCATCAGCATCGGGAGCCCGGAGCAGGCCATCGAGGTGATGGAGAAGGCTTTGGGGGAGGTCAACGGGGGGACCCAGGCGTTGCCGTGCCTCTACCTGTTCGAGTTGTATCGCCAGACCGGGCGCAAGGACGATTACGAGGTGCTGTTGGCGCGTTTTTCCCACCGCTTCAATGTGCAGATCCCGCCCTGGGACCATCCGCCGTCGGGCGAGGCCCGTGAGTTGGAAGCCTACCCGCGGGCGATTGCGCTGATCTGCGAAACCTGGGATCTGGCGCCCATGCTGACCGTCATCGAGCGCATGCTGCTGGACGATCCCGCCAAGCCACGTGTGGGCTTTGACCTGCCCGCCTACCGCGATCTCCTGGATTTGTACGCCGTGGCCCGCGATCTCAGCCGACACCAGCCGGAATCGCGGCGCGAGACCGAACAGGCACTGTCGCCGCACGCGCCTGGGCAGGACGGTAGCTTGGACCTGCCGCTGGTGTTGAATGCGCATGCCCTGGACCAGGGGGCTTCGCGCCAACAAGTTTCTGCGCCGCCAGAGCTTGCGCCGCTGGACTTCACCCTCGATGAGTTGTCGACGTCCCAACCCCCCATGGTGGCACCAGCAGACGGATCGCCCAGGGGTGTGTCGCCAAAGGACGTGGCGCCAACAAATCCTGCGCCGCTCGATACGGCACCGGCCGCAGACGCATCCAGCGCTGGTGGCGATACCGCCAAGCGTTGAGGCTCATCAGAACCTGCGAATGCCTGACGGCCTCGAGGGCGGCGTGGCACTAGAGCGTGGCCAGGCGCTCCAGCGCCGCATCGAGCGTGGCCTCGCGTTTGGCGAAGCAAAACCGCACCGTCTTCCGCTCCACCGGCTGCGGATGGAAGGCTGACAGCGGAATGGCGGCGACACCCACGTCGCGTGTCAGCCACTCGCAAAATTCCGCCTCGGGCCTGTCGCTCAGTGCGGAATAGTCGGCGCATTGGAAATACGTGCCTTCGCAAGGCAACAAACGCAATCGGGTCGTGGCTAGCCCATGGCGAAAGCGGTCGCGCTTGGCCTGGTAGAACGCGGGCAGTTGCTGATGGGCTTGAGGCCACGATCGCAAATGCTGGGCCAGCGCGTGCTGCATGGGCGTGTTGACCGTGAACACGTTGAACTGGTGAACTTTGCGGAACTCGCGCGTCAACTCGCGCGGCGCCGCCACCATGCCCACCTTCCAACCGGTGACGTGGTAGGTCTTGCCGAAGCTCGAGACCACGAAGCTGCGCGCAGCCAGCGCCGGGTCGCCAGCCACACTGTGGTGTCGTTGGCCGTCGAACACCATGTGCTCGTAGACCTCGTCGGCAATCAACACGATGTCGGTTGGCGCCAGCAAGTCACGTAGACGATGCCTGTCCTCGAGGGTCCAGACACGGCCACTCGGGTTGTGTGGCGAGTTCACCAGCAGCGCCCGGGTGCGCGGCGTGATGGCGGCGGCAATGGCGTCGAAGTCGGGGCGGTACGCGGCGTCGAGGGGCACGAAACACGGGACTCCGCCCGCCAGTTCGATGGCCGGCACATAGCTGTCGTAAGCCGGGGTGAGCACGATGACCTCGTCACCGGGATGCACCACCGCCATCACGGCCGTGAGCAGCGCCTGCGTCGCACCGGCTGTGATGGTGATCTCATCGCCGGGGTCGTAGCTGGCGCCATGCAAATCGGCCATCTTCGCCGCCAGCGCCTCGCGCAACTGGGGTATGCCGGCCATGGGCGGGTACTGGTTGTGGCCGGCGCGCATGGCCGTGTTCACGGCGTCGAGCAAAGCCGGGTCGGGGTCGAAGTCCGGAAAGCCTTGACCAAGATTGATGGCGCCGTGCTGCTGCGCCAGTGCCGACATCACGGTGAAGATGGTGGTGCCCACGCTGGGCAGGCGGCTGCGTGATGCGAAGTTGTGACCGAGCGTGGGCCTGGGCTGGAGAAGGGCGGGCATGGCG
Organism: Thiomonas sp.; assembly: GCA_027443745.1. The sequence goes on from DAIAZB010000424.1 coordinate 2,059, forward strand.
GGCGGCTGTCAAAGGTCAAATAGAAAAATTCTCGTCGCTCTGGCCGCGCAACACCTGCTCGACCAGTTTGCGAGACAAGCGCTGCGACAACAGTTCGGTCAGAACGTAGACAAAAGCGCGCTGGTAGACGCCGCGCTTGAAGGCCACACGCGTGAGGTTCTGGCCGAACAAATGTCCCAGGGGGCGGGAGCGCAGCAAGGTGTCGCGCTCGGGGTTGATGGCCATCTCGGCGATGAGCCCGACGCCGAGTTCCAGCTCGACATAGGTCTTGAGCACGTCCGAGTCAATCGCTTCCATCACGATCTGGGGTTGCAGTCCCTGCTGGGCGAAAGCCTGGTCGATGCGGTGGCGCCCGGTGAACGCCGGGTCGTAGGTGACGAGGGGGTGGCGTGCCAACTCTGCCAGCGACAGGTCGGCCACGTCGTTGAGCGGGTGGTTGAGCGGCGTCACCAGCAGATGCTGCCATTCGTAGCAAGGCAGCGTGATCAGCTCGGGATGATCTGCCAGGCTTTCAGTGGCCAGGCCCAGATCGGCTCGCTCTTCCAGCACGGCGTGCGCAACCTGGTCGGGATTGCCCTGGATCAGATGCACCTGAACACGTGGAAACCGCCGGCGGAATTCGGCAATGACCTGCGGCAGACGGTAACGTGCCTGAGTGTGGGTGGCGGCAATGGTGAGTTGGCCGCTGTCCTGCGCCGCATAGTTCTGGCCGATGCGCTTGAGGTTGTTCACCTCGCGCAAGATCACCTCCACGCTGCGCAGCACCTCCTCGCCGGGTGCCGTGAGCTTGCGAATGCGTTTGCCGTGGCGGCTGAAGATTTCCACTCCCAACTCGTCTTCCAGCTCGATGATGGCCTTGGACACGCCGGGTTGCGAGGTGAACAGCGCGCGCGCGGTTTCGCTCAGGTTGAAGTTGCGGCGCACGGCCTCTTGCAGGAAGCGGAACTGGTGCAGATTCATGGCGGCTTGGCCTGTGGCGCGCGGATTGTTGTGCAGCAGTGCAAGCGTGGCTCAGCGGTATTGAACCCGCCAGAGAAAATAGCCGAAGGCTGCGCTGCCGTAGAGCATGTAGGGCAGGGCGGCGGCCAGCCACGTCGGCCAACTGGCCAGCAGACCCAGGCGCGAGGTGAGTGTGTTCATCAGGATGAAGCTGATGCCCAGCATGATGCCGCCGAACACCTTCCAACTGATCTGCCCGGAGCGGGCATGGAGGTAAGCGAAAGGCAGGGCCAGCAGCATCATCACCACCGCACTCAAGGGATAGAGCAGCTTGCGCCACAGCGCGATTTCGTCGCGCTGCACGGCCTGGCCATTGGCCCGGAGATGATTGACGTAGCGCCACAAATCGACCACGGACATGTGGTCCGGGCTGAGCAGCAGGACATTCAGCACGCTGGGCGAGACCGAGGTCTGCCAGGGCAGATCGGCCTGGTGCAGGATCTGCATCGCCTGCCCAGCCCGACCCGGCAGCCGGATGGAGGTCACCTGGCGCAACAGCCAGGTGCCGCTGTTCTGGTAGACCGCACTGGCAGCGTCGATGGTTTGCACCAGTTGCGTCGCGCCGTCGAGCACATAGATGTGCACGTCATGCAGTTCGCCGCTGGCGGACACGCTGCGGATATTGATCATCTGGTCGTCCTGGCCGCTTTGGCGGTTGCGCAGCCACAAGCCCGAACTCAGCGAGGTGCCGCCAAATTGCCCGCCCTCGGACTTGGCTTGCAGGGTTGCCGACACGCGCTCGGCCAAAGGCACGGCGAACTCGCCCAACGAAAAAATCAACACCGAAAACAGCAGGCCCATGCCCATGAGCTGCTGCAAGGCGCGCAGAGGACTCAGGCCCGACATGCGCATGACGGTGAATTCGCTCGAGGCTGCAAGACTCGCCAGCACGTAGACCGTTCCGGTCAAGGCCGCGATCGGCAGGATGAGATAGGCGCGACTCGGCATTTGCAGTGACACCAGCAGCAAGATGTGTGCGAACGACGTTGCGGAAGCATTGCTGTTGCTGAGCTCGTTGATCACGTCCAGGATAAACAGCAGGCCGAGAAACACCAGCAGCACGAGGCTGCTGGCGGCAGCAATTTGCACGAACAGATAGCGACGCAACGTGCGCATGGGTTCAGGGGCAGGGCAGGGGCAGGCGTTCAGTGAGCCAGCGGCCCCTGCCGGCCGCCGGCAACCAGACCGGTCCCGCGGGTGCGACGCCAGGGCAGCAGGCCTTTGTGCAGTGCCAGCACGAACAACAGCACCACTGCACTGCCGTGAATCAGCAGCAACGCCGAGACCAGGTTTAGTTTGCGTTGATCGATCCAGCCCTGCGCGGCATTGAGAAAATTGATGTACGCGAGATAGATCAACACGGCGACGATGAGCTGCAGCGCACGGCCAGCCCGCGGGTTGGTGGCGGCCAGCGGCACCGCCATGAGGACCAGCAGGATGGACGAAAGCGGCACGCCGATGCGCCACGACAACTCCCCCAGCCAGGCGGGAATATGGGACATGGCGAGCATGGGTGTGGAAATTTCACGGCTTGGCGTGTTCGCCAAACGCGCAGCCTCCGAGAGCCCGGCAACCGTTGGAGCGGGGGCGTTGAGCGCCGAGAGCCGAATTCCCATTTGCGCAAAACCCGTCACCTGGTAGTTGGCTTCCCCCGCCGTATGGCTGTAGCGGTGGCCGTTGGCGAGCATCAAATAGCGCGAGCCGTCGAGGTTTTGCAGCATGGCCGACTGCGCCAGGGTGATGACGACCTGCCCGCTGCTCCGGTCACGAATGAAGATGTCGTGCGCCAACCCCTTGGCCTGGGCTCCCTTGCCGATGAAAAAAACCCGCTGGCCGGAAGACGATTCCCGGAACTGGCCAGGCGCGACGCGCGACAGATCCGAGCGCTGCTCGAAGCGCTCGCGCAGGGCGGCGTTTTGCTGATTGGCCCAGGGCCAGGCCACGAGCGTGAGCGCGGCGATGGCCAGCACCACGGGTGCGGCAAAACGCAGCACGATGCGGAAGTACTGCAACGGCGTGACACCGGCTCCCGCCCAGATGACGATCTCCGAGTCACGGTGCATGCGCGAGAAGCTCATCAGCACGGCAATGAACAGGGCCAGGCCGAGTATGAATTGCAGATACGTGAGTGAGGCCAGGCCGATGAGCAGAAAAAGATCTTGTGGATTGGCTTGCCCTTCCGAAGCCTGTCCCAGAATGCGGATCAGCATGATCGTGATCACCACCGAAAACAGCACGGTGAAACTGCCGCCGAAATTGCGTGCCATTTCACGGCGCAAAGAGGTGTCCAACAACATTGCGGGGGCGGCGTCAGACTTGGGGGCGTGGGTTGCGCGGGGTGAAATCGCGCCGGCGGCAGAGCGCGGGGACAGGTCCGGTGGAATAATGAAACATCGCCAGGAGCCCTCATGAAATTTAGCATAGCCCCTCTGAAATCATTATCCAGCCTTCAAACCGACGCGCTCATCGTTTTTCTGCACCAGCCCGGCACGTCCTGCGGCCTCGTCGAGGCAGACATCGTGGACCCGGTCGCCACCGAAGCCGTGCAGGATGGCGACTTTTCCGGCGCTCTGGGCACGACCTTCATCCGCAGCCGCCCTCCCGGGCTTGCCGCTCGTCGCCTGATTCTGGTGGGCCTGGGCGCTGCACCGCTATCCGGCACCGGCTGGCTCAAAGCCCTGCGCGCCGCGGCCGTGGCCTTGAAGCCGCTCGCCGCCCGGCATGTGCATCTGCTTGCGGCTGATGGCGAGTCTTCCCTGGCCGAGTTTGCCCCGCGTGCCTTCGGTGAAGCCGCCTATCGCTACACCGCCACGCGCAAGGTCGAGGCTGACAAAGCCTACAAAGTCGATACCGTGCATGTGCTTTCGCGCCACCTGCGACAGGCTGCGGCACTCAAGGCGCAGCTCGCCCGGGCCGAAGCTGTTCAGGCGGGGGTCGATCTCACGTGCAATCTGGCCAATCTGCCGGCCAACCACTGCACGCCGACGCACCTTGGCAGAGTGGCGCAGGACCTCGGCAAGCGTCACGGCATCAAGGTCGAAGTGCTCGGCCGCGGTGAAATCGAACGCCTGAAGATGGGCTCTTTCCTCGCAGTGGCACAAGGCTCCGAGCAGGCACCGCGTTTCATTGTCATGCGCTACGACGGCGCCGCCAGGAAAGATGCGCCCCATGTGTTGGTGGGCAAAGGCGTGACTTTCGACACGGGTGGCATCTCGATCAAGCCCGCCGCCGAGATGGATGAGATGAAATACGACATGTCGGGCGCCGCCTCGGTTCTGGGCGCATTCGAGGCCATCGGCCTCATCAAGCCCCGGATCAATCTGGTGGGCCTGATTCCAGCGACCGAAAACATGCCCAGCGGCAGCGCCATCAAGCCTGGGGACGTCGTGACCAGCATGTCGGGTCAAACGATCGAGATCCTCAATACCGACGCCGAAGGCCGGCTGATCCTGTGCGACGCCCTGACCTATGCCGAGCGCTTCAAGCCGGCCAGCGTGGTCGACATCGCCACCCTCACTGGAGCCTGCATCATCGCCCTCGGCCATATCAACAGCGGTTTGTTCAGCCCGGACGATGCCTTGGCCGAAGCCTTGCAGGAAGCCGGTCGCCAGGCGCAGGACGGTTGCTGGCGCATGCCGCTGTCGGACGACTACGCCGAGGGCCTCAAGACCCACTACGCCGATGTTGCCAATATCGCGGGGCGGGCCGCAGGCAGTGTCACCGCGGCGTGTTTTTTGCAGCGCTTCACCAAGGCCTATCGCTGGGCACACCTGGACATTGCCGGCACCGCCTGGAAAAGCGGCGCCGCCAAGGGAGCGACCGGGCGCCCCGTGCCTTTGCTGGTGAATTACCTGTTGAATTGCGCCGCCGGCGCTGCGAAAGCCTGAGTGCATGGGCGCTGTCGAGTTTCGCGTTGGAGCAACAGATCCACTGGCTTATGCATGTGGCCTGCTGCGCACTGCAGCGGCCAAGGGCGCGACCCTGGTGGTTCGCGTCGCACCCGCATCCATCGCCGAACTCGATGCGCGGCTTTGGACCTTCTCGCAGCTCGATTTCGTGCCACATTGCCGTGACACCGATGCGCTCGCCGCACGCACGCCCATCGTGCTGACCGATGTCCTCGATCTGACCGCATTTGGCGGGCGCGATTGCCTGGTCAATCTTGCTCCGACCGTCATGACCGGCTGGGAGGTGTTGCCGCGCGTCATCGAGATCGTTGGCGTTTCGGCCGAAGCAAGGCAGGCCGGACGCGAGCGATTCCGGGCCTACCGCCGAGCCGGCTGCGAACCGACCACTCTGGAGATCAGCGCATGATGCCGACCGCAGCCGACCCACTGCCTGTTCTGACCGAGGTCCTTGACGGCTCTCCACTCGGATCGGCGCCAGC
>DAIAZB010000425.1 GCA_027443745.1 Thiomonas sp.
ATGGCGCCCTGCAAGGCATCGACCTTGCCCAGAGCCTTGAGCGCGTAGTACAGCTTTTGCTGCGCGACGTATTGCGGCGCGAACGCCACCGGTACGCGCTCCAGGACGACATCGGCCGGCTGCTTCTTCGCCCAGGCTTCCAGCAGGGGTTCGAACTCGAAGCAATGCGGGCAGTCATACCAGAAAAATTCGGTGACGACGATCTTGCCCTTGTGGCCAACCGGCTGCGCGATCGGCAACTTGGTGTAACCAGCGCCCTCCTGGAACGGGGCGGGTCCTGCGGCGTTTGCCGCGACACTGAAACCGAGCAACAGCAGTGCGGCGATGCGGGCGAACCAGCGATTCATGGTGCTTCCTTTCAACGGGTTGGGATGGGTGTGCAATTCATGCGCCGCGTGCGGGGTCGTGCTTGAGGCCGCCCCTGCTCGGCAGCGTTACTTCGAGACCTTAACGACTGCGGATTCGATTCCGTTGTCATTCAAGAGTTTCTGCGCCTTGTCGGCCTGCTCCGCGGCCGGGTAAGGACCGACGCGCACGCGATACAAGGTGCGGCCTCCCACCTGGCGTTCGTCAATATGCGCTTCCAGCCCGGTGAACGCGACCTTGGCGCGCTGGCTCTCGGCATCGGCCTTGGTGCTGTAGGCGCCAATTTGCAGGATGTAGAGCAGATTGGACGATCCCGCCGGAGCGGCGGTATTCGCCGGTGCTGGCGTTGCCGGGCTGAACGCCCCGGTGGCACCAGCGGCCGTCGTCGCTTGACCCGGCTGCACCACCCCGGTGGGTGGCTGACCCAACGACTCGATCGCCTTGGGCGAGAGCGGGGCGCTGCTCACCTGCACGGGCATCGAACTGCCGGCCACCGGAGCCGGAGCGCCGCCGCTGACCAGGCCCTGGTTCGGATTCCAGTTGGCCGCGCCGGACGCCGCGCCGGTTGGGCGCTCCTGGAAGCGGTTCATGAAGGGCAGCGGCGCCTTGGTGATGTAGAGGGCCGCTACCAGCGCGATGGCCAGGCCCAGCACCAGACCGACGATCAGGCCGAGCAGGGTGCCGCCGCGCTGGGCGCAGCCGGGCGAACGGATGGGGCGAAGGTGTTGAGGCATGGCGTGATGGGATGGTGTGCGATGGAGTGACGGCGGCGCGAACCGCTGGCTGTTGAACCTGTGCAGGCTGGCCTGGACGGGCCTTACATGCGCTGCGGGCTGCTCACGCCCAGCACGGCCAACGCATTGTGCAACACCTGACGCACGGCTTGCAGCAGCGCGAGCCGCGCCTGCTTGAGCGCGGCATCATCCACCAGGACGCGCTCGGCGTTGTAGAAGGCATGGAAGCTGCCGGCGAGCTGGCGCGCGTAGAACGCCACATCGTGCGGCGTCAGCTCGTCGGCGGCCTGGCGCAACATCTCGGGATAGTGGGCCAGCAGCATCATCAGATCCTGCTCGCGCGAGCTGATGAGCGGGCTCAGGTCGGCCCGCCGCAGCGCCGCTTCATCGCCGCCGTCACGTTCGGCCCATTGCGCCAGCACCGAACAGATGCGGGCGTGGGCGTACTGCACGTAGTACACCGGGTTTTCATCGCTCTGCGCCAGGGCCAGGTCGACGTCGAAGACGAACTCGGTATCGGCCTTGCGGGACACGAGGAAAAAGCGCACCGCGTCGCGCCCGCGCTGCAGGGCGGCGTCGAGCTCGTCTGGCGTCATGTCGTCTCGCATGCCGCCGGACCATTCGATCAGATCGCGCACCGTGACATAGCTGCCGGCGCGCTTGGAGATTTTCACTTCCTCGCCGCCGCGCATCACCGTCACCATCTTGTGCAGCACATAGCTCGGGTAGGTTGCGGGAATGGCCGGATTCGCCGCCTGCAGGCCGGCACGCACGCGCGCGACGGTGCCGTGGTGATCCGAGCCCTGGATGTTGATGGCGCGGTGGAAGCCACGCTCCCACTTCGCCAGGTGATAGGCAACGTCGGGCAGGAAGTAGGTGTAGCTGCCGTCCGACTTGCGCATCACGCGGTCCTTGTCGTCGCCGAATGCGGTGGTGCGCAACCACAATGCGCCCTCGTGCATGTAGGTGTGGCCGGAAGCGACCAGGGCCTGGACCGTGCGCTCCACCCGGCCGTCGGCATACAGGCTGGACTCCAGGTAGTAGTTGTCGAAACGGATGCCGAAGGCCTTGAGGTCGAGGTCCTGCTCGCGCCGCAGAGAGGCCACGGCGAAGCGGCGGATGGCGTCGAGATCGTCGGCGTTACCTGCCGCCTGCACCGCCGCGCCGTCTTCGGCCTGCACCACGGCCCGCGCCAGATAGTCGCGCGCGATCTCGGCGATGTACTCGCCGTTGTAGCCCGCCTCGGGCCAGCCGGTCGCGCCAGGCGCCAGTCCGCGTGCCCGCGCCTGCACCGACAGCGCCAGATTCCGGATCTGCACCCCGGCGTCGTTGTAATAGAACTCGCGCGTCACCGCCCAGCCGCTCGCGGCCAGCAAAGCGGCCATGGTGTCGCCCAGAGCGCCTTGCCGGCCGTGGCCGACGTGCAAAGGCCCTGTCGGGTTGGCCGAGACGAACTCGACCAGGACTTGCCCGGCGCTGCCCGCCGGTTCGCGGCCGTAAGCCCCGCCCAGGGCGTTGACGGTCGCCACCACCGCCTGTTTGAGCGATGGGTCCAGGGTGAAATTGATGAAGCCCGCGCCCGCCAGATCGATGCTCGCCAGCCCCGCCATCAAGGCCGCATCGGTGCGCACGGCGTCCATCAGGATGGGGGCGATATCGCGTGGGCTGCGCTTGAGGCTGCGGGCGAGTTGCATCGACAGCGTGCAGGAAAAATCACCATGCCCCGCTGATTTGGGCCGCTCCAGCACGGCTTCGGGGGCTTGCGGATGCAGATGTTTCGCAGTTGTGGTGAGAACTCCTGTCAACCGGGATAGATAGTCGCGCATTATGGTGATGTTGCGATGCAACTCCACGCATTTTAGGGTCGCCCTCCGCCACGGTTGCCGCCCTGCAGGCGGGGAATTGCGTTCGCAGCGCCCTTTTGGTTCCTCTGGCCCCGCAGACGGGTCCGCCGTCTGTATCCACGTTCCCGTTCACCTCTCGCTCGGAGTTTCACCCATGAAAAAGATCATCCTCGCCATCAGCCTGTCCTGTGCCGCCTTCACTCTGCCAGGCCTGGTTTCAGCCCAAGCTGCCACGGCGCAAACCAGCAAGATGGCCACCTGCAACGCCGACGCCAAAACCAAGGCGCTCACCGGCGAGGCCCGCAAGACGTTCATGAAGGAATGTCTGAGCGCCAAGGCTGCCGAACCCGCCAAGAAGGTCGAAGAGAAGAAGGCGATGCCCGCCGCTGCCGCGCACGACGGCAAGAAGCTGACCGTTCAGCAGGAAAAAATGGTCACCTGCAACAAGGACGCCAAGACCAAGGCGCTGAAGGGCGACGATCGCAAGAAGTTCATGAAGGAATGCCTGAGCGCCAAGAAGTAAGAGGGCAAGAGCAACGCCGGGGTATCGCTTCCGTCGCGGCCCGATGGCCGCGACGCTTGCCGACACCCGCTTTGCCAACACAACGGGGCTGCCTTGCAGCCCCGTTGTGTTTTGTCGGCAGAGTCTCCCCCGTCAGGACGTGAACTTCGGCCAGGCCACATGAAACCCCGTCCGGCGCGGGTCGCACCGCGCTACTGCTGCACCACCGCGTAGGCGCTCAAACCCAGGAGGCGCAGCTTGTGCAGCAGCGCCGTGTCCGGCGCATGGCCCGGCAACGGGCCGATCTGCACGCGGTAGACCACGGCGCCATGCAGGATTCCTGGAACAACGAGCACGGGGCCAATCCCCGCCGCCTGCAGCTGCGCACGCTCGGCCTCGGCGTTGGCCTGCAGCGCGAAAGCGCCGGTCTGCAGATAAGCCCGTGGCGCACCCGGCAACTGTGGTGCCAGCGTCTGCAGCGTGGGAGCGGACGCCGACATGCGGGGGGGCGGCGGCGCGAGCTCGGCGGGTGAGGCTGCTACTGCCATCGTCGACGTGACGGCGGCGGACGCGGCGGCAGGGGCGCCGCTGGAGTTGGGGGCGAGAGTCGGGCTGGCCGCGACGGCGGCTGACGCTGCCAGCCCGGCGGGTGCGGCCGAGGACACGCCAGTCTTGGTTTCGCTTGCGCTTGCCGTGCTGCCGGAGTTTGCGCCTTGCAGCGGCGGCAGCGGCTGGCTCTCGATGCCTGGCGCGTTCACCGCGCCGGCCTGCGCCACCGCAATGGGTGCCGGGGCGAAGGTCTCCGGTTGCGCGGCTGCATCCATCTGCGGCGCAACCGGCGAGACGGGCGCAGCCGGCGCCCCCTGAACTGGAGCCGGCGGTCCATTGCCCGCCAGCGCGACGATGCGCACCCGGGCCGTCCCCGTGCGCGTGATGCCCAGCGCCTGGGCCGCGCCATACGACAGATCCATGATGCGGCTGTCGACGAACGGCCCGCGATCGTTCACCAGCACCAGCGCGCTGCGGCCATTGGCCAGATTGGTGACCTGCACACAGGTCGGCAGCGGCAGCGTGCGGCTGGCTGCGGTGAAGGCCCGCGGGTTGAAACGGTCGCCCATGGACGTGGTCGAGCCCGACTCCCAGCCGTACCACGACGCCTCGCCCTGCGCCTCGTAGCCCGACGCGCTGGCCAGCGGCGTGTAGCTGCGCCCCAGCACGCGGTACGTGCGGTTGTAGGCCGCGCGCGTGTTGGGCGGCGGCGCATAGCAGCCGCTGGCGCCGTTCACCGGTGCCTGCCCGGTCGACGACTGCAGCGGCACGCTGGAGCAGCCGCCCAGCGCCAGCAGCAGCCCCACCGCACAGGCCAAGGCCAGGCCGTTGCTGTGATGCCGCGCGCTCAACCCAGCGGGCGGCCCGTCGCCTGGCGCTTGCTCGTGCTGGGGACGACCGGGCACGGCAGACACAGCCATGAACGACTCACTGCAATCGGAGCAGCGCCAGCAATACCCCGACAGCGACCACCAGCATGCCGCCAATCTTGATGGTCAGGCGCAGTTCCAGTTCGCGCAAATCGGGTTTGGTCACCAGGTCGGCCTCACCCTGG
>DAIAZB010000426.1 GCA_027443745.1 Thiomonas sp.
GCCGCCGAGCATGGTGGTGACGCCGCTCATCAGCGCTTCCTCGATCTGCTGCGGGCAGATGAAGTGGATGTGGCTGTCGATGCCGCCGGCGGTGAGGATCATGCCTTCGCCGGCGAGGATTTCCGTGCCGGGGCCGATGACCATGTCCACCCTCGGCTGCACGTCCGGGTTGCCCGCCTTGCCGATGGCGGCGATGCGCTGGCCGCGGATGCCCACATCCGCTTTCACGATGCCCCAGTGGTCGAGGATGAGGGCGTTGGTGATGACCAGGTCCATCGCGCCCTCGGCGCGGGTGGCCTGGCCCTGGCCCATGCCGTCGCGGATGGTCTTGCCGCCGCCGAACTTCACCTCCTCGCCGTAGCCGCCGGCGCGCAGCGTGTAGTCGTCCTCGACTTCGATCAGCAGCTCGGTGTCGGCCAGGCGCACGCGGTCCCCCACGGTGGGGCCGAACATCTCCGCATAGGCGCGGCGGGAGAGGGTGGGCATGGGTGTCGGTCCTCGAAAGTGTTGAGCGGGTGAGCGTGGGTGCGGGGCGTCAGAGCTTGCCCATCACGGCCTGGCGGAAACCCGTCACCACGCGGGCGCCGGCGTAGGCCACCAGCTCCACGGTGCGTTGCTGGCCCGGCTCGAAACGCACGGCGGTGCCGGAGGCGATGTTCAGCCGCATGCCGCGCGCGGCCGCGCGGTCGAAACGCAGCGCGGGGTTGGTTTCGGCGAAGTGGTAATGGGAGCCGACCTGAATCGGGCGGTCGCCCGCGTTCTCCACCACCAGGGTGAGGGTGGGGCGGCCAGGGTTGAGGACGAGTTCGCCCTCGGCGCAAACAAGTTCTCCGGGAATCATGCGCGGCTCCGTTTCAGACGATGGGCTGGTGCACGGTCACCAGTTTGGTGCCGTCGGGGAATGTGGCTTCCACCTGGATGTCGGGAATGAGTTCGGCCACGCCGTCCATCACCGCGTCGCGGCTCAGCAGCGTGCGGCCATAACTCATGAGATCGGCCACGGTGCGGCCGTCGCGCGCGCCTTCCATCACCGCGGCGGTGATGTAGGCGATGGCCTCGGGCACGTTGAGCTTGAGCCCGCGCGCCTTGCGGCGTTCCGCCAGCAGGCCCGCGGTGAAGATCAGCAGCTTGTCTTTTTCGCGAGGGGTGAGGTCCATGGGCTTGCGGTTCTAGGTGGGTGCGTTGGGTCAGCGTGTGGGGTCAGCTTAGCGCTGTGCACAGGCGTTGTGGCGGACCTGCGCCGGTGAATCCGCTGCTCAAGGCAGCGCAGCAAGAGCAGCGCAAAAACCATACCCATGCGTTGACGGTGTTTCACGGCCGGCATGTGCCGGATGCGCCGACGCAGACACCAAAGCAGTGCACGCGGCAGGCACGCGGGCTGGTGCATGCGCACCGAATTGCAGCCAGGCCGCGGCGGCGCGCTGGCCTGTGCGGCGCGGGGTCGCGCACAAGCCGCGAGACTCGCGCAGGACAAGCGTCATCCCGACGTGGCACGGGACTTGCTGACGTGGTGCTTGCATTTCGCATCCACCGGAGGGAGTCTCAACATGGATCG
>DAIAZB010000427.1 GCA_027443745.1 Thiomonas sp.
ACATCGCCAGCCTTGTGGCCGAAGCGGTCGTTGACCTGCTTGAAATCGTCAAGATCCACCAGCGCCAGGGCGTGGCGCCCGGATGTGCCGGGCATGGCCCAGCCCGACAGAAATTCGGTCAGGGCGGCGCGATTGGGCAAGCCCGTGAGCACATCGTGCAAGGCCAGGTGCCGCTGGCTGTCGCGCTCGTGTTCCAGAGTTTCGCGCAGGCGCAGATTGTCGAGCACCAGCTCGATCTGCTGGCGCAAACGCCAGGCGCCGCGCTGGGTCGCGCGTTGGCGCTCACTGCCGCGACCGAGCCAGGGAACGTCCTGCAGAACCAGTACGGCCCAGGGTGTCTGCTGCATGCACAGCGGCAGCGCCATGCCCTCCTCGGCCGTTGCGCCAAGGGCCAGCACCTCTTGCTGCCAGGACTGCAAAGCGAGCGGGAAACACGGCAGTGGCAGCGCAGCTAGGCGTGGCGGCCCCGCGTGGGCGAGCACGGCCATGTTGCCCACCTCGTCCAGACGCAACAGCCAGGCCGAACTGCACAGTCCATGTTCGAGCAGACTTGCACACAGCAGACGTGGAAGCTCCTGCAGACTTTCCGACTTGAAGCCGGCACGCACCACGCCGCTGTAGGTGCGGTCCCAGGCGGAACGCACGCGCAACGCCCGCATCATGCTGGCGGCCTGGAAAAAAGCACCCCAGGCAAGCACCAGCATCGCCAGGGCAGCAAACCACTGCAAGCGGGTAGTGCGCCACAAGGTGATCCATAAATCGCGCTGCGGAATGGTGACGAAGGCCGTGATGCCAAAGGTTCCAACCCGGTGCCAGGCCAGATTGCGCAGCATCGTGTCAGCCGAGACGAACCCGCGAATGAAGCCTTGTTGCGCCACCGGACCTTGTCGCAACGTGCGCGCCAGGATGCCCTGGCGTGGCGCACTGTAATAGTCGGGCTGCAGCGCCTCGGGCACCAGTGGCCAGCGCAGCAGCATGACGCCGTCATTGCGGATCCACCCTGCGGCAAAGCCGGGCCATTGCCTGTCTTGCTCCTGGCTCAGTTTTTCCACCGTGTCGGCCTGGAGGGAAAAATCCATGATCAACTCGACGGCGCCGATGAGCTTTCCCTGCGCATTGCGCACCGGCAGGCGCAAGGGCAGATGCCAGAGCATGCCACCTTCAGGATGGTGCATCGCGCCCACCTCCATGTGACCTTTCTGCAGATCGACCATGGCGCGGGCCATGCCAGGCTCCGAATGCTGCATCCCGCCATGCTCATCACTCGCCAGCACCTGGCCCTGCGCATCCAGGATCCGTGCGTACAGCACCCGCGGCGGGCTCAGATCGTCATAGGCATCCAGCCACAAGTCGAGTGCGGAAGGGCTGTTTTGGAGCAACTCCGGGTGCGCACCCAGGCCCGTGGCCAGCAACTCGCCATATTGCTGCGCCCGGGAAAAATCCTTCTTCATCAACTCGGCCAGCAGCAGAGCGTTGGCCTGCAGTTGCCCGCTCACTTCGGCTTGGGTACGGCGCTCGATCTGAAGGGTTGCCCACGCGGTGTAGAACAAAACCAGTAAGGTGAACGCGACCATCCACAGGCGCAAGCGCCAGACGCCCGGGGGTGTCAGTGGCTGGGAAGCCGGAGAGGCAGGCATGGATGCGTGGACTTGGCATGAAGCACGGTTGCTCAAGCATACACAGCACCCACCCGAAAACCCGGCAATCGCGGAGACGATGCGTGGGCGCAACGGTCTCCTGCGGGCAACGACGGTGGACTGCGGGCCCACGCTCGCCTGGAGGGACACGCCGCTCGTCGCGGCGCACCGAAACCGCAGCAAGGCGGCGCGGGAGGCTCAAGCCGCGGGATGCGCCATGTCGCGATGCGCCTGGGCGAACGCGGCGAAACCCAGCATGAACCGTCGCAGTTGCTCGTGGACGTTGGCGTCGGACAGCGTGCCGTCTGGCGCGAACGCGCTGGATGCGCGGGGCACCAGCAGACGGCCTTCGCTCCAAAGCTCGACGCCCAATGTGCGCAGCACGGGCAGCCAGGCGCCTTGGCTCAGAATCGTGCCGAATCCACCGGGCGAGGCCCCCATGATGGCGACCGGCTTGCCACGAAACACCCGCGCGGCGTCCTGCGCCGGCCGCGAAAGCCAGTCGATCGCGTTCTTGAGCACCCCGGGAATGGAGTTGTTGTATTCCGGCGTGACGAGCAGCAGGCCGTCCGCTGCGGCAATGGCGTCCTTGAGCTTGGCCACGGC
>DAIAZB010000428.1 GCA_027443745.1 Thiomonas sp.
AAGCTGCTGTCCTTGCTGATCGCCCAGCGCCTGACAAAGACCTTGTGCCCGCATTGCAGCGTGCCATGGGATGGCGGTCCGGTCGCGCACCTGCCTGACGACGACACGCGCAATCTGCGCGCCTGGATGCCGCTGGCCCCGTTCGCTTCCGGCGTGCGGCTGCGCGGGGCCGGATGTGCGCATTGCCGCGGCGGCTTCAAAGGCAGGACCGTGGTGGCGCAGGTCATTCCGACCGACGTCGATCTGCTGCTCTCCATGATCGAGCACGGCCCGATGCGCTCGCGCACCGACTACATGAAGCGCGCCGACTTTGAGGCCGACATGATGACCCACGGCGTGCTCAAGGTTCTGGACGGGCGTGTCGATCCAAGGTCGCTCGTCGAGGTCCTGGGGCCGATCGAACCGCCTGCACCGACCCTGCGGCAACTCACGGCAGAAGACGTGTAATGGACAAGCTCGACACATTCTGGATGGCGCTGGCCCGCATGACATGGGGCAGCAGGAAACGCACAGCGTTCTACCGCCGCATCGCGGCCATGGTCGAAAACGGCATGCCGATGGCGCAGGCGGTCAAGCTGCTTTTGGACCGGGCGCAGCGCCGGTTCGGTGCCTGGCGCGGTGATCCGGAGGTCCTCGCGCTGTCGGATATCGCCACCAAGATCCAGAACGGCAAGTCCTTCACGCAGGCGATCGCCGACTGGGCGCCGCGGGGTGATCTGGCGCTGATCGGCGCCGGCGAGGTGTCCGGGCAATTGCCCGAGGTCCTGCGCGTCTCCATCGAGTCCGGCAAGGTGGTGAAGCGCCTGCGCGCCAAGATCATCGCCGAACTGTTCGATCCCCTGATGTTCGGCGGGGTCGGATTCTACCTCGTCTACGTCATCGGGACGCAGATGGTGCCCGCCATGGAGCAGGCGCTCCCCGTGGCACGCTGGCCCTCGGCAGCCAGGCCGCTCATTCCGATGGGGTGGTTTGCCACCAGTGGAGCCGCCGGGTGGGCGCTTGCCGCCTTCGTGGCGTTCTGGGTGGTGACGCTGGCCACCATGAGCCGGTGGTCGGGCGGATGGCGCCGGTATTTCGACAAGGTGCCGCCTTGGAGCATCTACCGCGTCATTCAGGGAGCCGGCTGGGTGGTCGGCTTCTCGAATCTGCTCAAGGCGGGTGTGCCGGTGGTGCAGGCGCTGCGCATGCAGGCACAGTTTGCGCCGCCATGGCTGAAGCGCCGGCTGGAAGACGCCGCCGTGCACGTGGTCAACGGCCGCGAGATCGGCCAGGCGCTCACCGACACCGGCTACGGATTCCCGGATGTCGTCCTGATCGAAGACATCCAGGCGTTCAGCCGCTTCAAGGATTTCCCGGAACTGGTGCGCAAGCTCGGCGACGAGTGGCTGCAGCAGTCTGAGGAAAAGATCATCGCGTCCATCAAGGCCTTCGGCGCGGTGTTCAACATCAGCATCAACCTCGTCATCGTTCTGGTCGTGCTCGGTATGAACGCCTTGCAAACCGCCATTTCTTCGACGCACTGACTTCAAGCCAGTTTTCAACCTCAAAGGAGTTTTGCCATGCCCATCATGATGATCTTTGTACTGCTGGTGATCGCGCTGATCGTGATCACCGGTCTGTTCAGCGGACGCCAGGTGCAGTCCAGCGGGAACCTCTCGACCGCGGAAACCCAGATTGGCACGATGTCCTCCCAGATCGAGTCGCTGTACGCACAGCAGGGCACGTTCTCCGGCCTGACCACGGCCAGCGCCATTGCCGGCGGGGTGTTGCCGCAGAACATGGTGACGAGCACGACAACGGCCGCGGGCCCGTTCGGCGGGCCGGTCCAGATTGGCGACGCCGGTGCGGCGGGCTTGACGCCCAATCCCGGGTTCGTCATCGAATACGACGGCCTGGCCTCCAAGGATTGCCAGGGTCTGGCCACGGGCATGACCGCGCAGTCGATCTACATCGGGTCCAGCCCCTCGGTTGGCTCGTTCCTCGGCGGCGGCTCGCTGGTGGCCTCCAGCGGGGCGTCGGTCACGCCCGCTCAGGCCGCGACGTCCTGCCCTGCCACGAACGGATCCGTGGCGTTCGTGTTCGACAAGTCGAGTTGATCACCCAGACCCCGGGGCTGACCGGGGTGTTCGCGTAAGGGGACTGCCATGCCCATCATGATGATCTTTGTGCTGCTGGTGATCGCGCTGATCGTGATCAGCGGGTTATCCAGCGGGCGGCAATTGCAGTCCGCAGGCGATGTCTTGAGCGCCCAGC
Source organism: Thiomonas sp. (assembly GCA_027443745.1). Next base: position 2,254 of record DAIAZB010000428.1, read on the forward strand.
AGCAGGTTGGGACGATCGTCTCGAACATCCAGTCTCTTTACGCGAACAACGTGGATTACAGCAACCTGAGCAACACCGTGGCGTGTTCGGCCCATGTGTTCCCGCAGGGCTGTACCGGTGGGCAGAACGTGGCGAATCCGTTCGGTGGCGGCATCACCGTCTGGCCGGATGCCGGCCCGCCTCCAGACTTCAATGTCGC
>DAIAZB010000429.1 GCA_027443745.1 Thiomonas sp.
CGCCATCAGGCTGAGCGCCCATTCGCCCAGGCTGATGAAGATCAGCCAAGGATTGGCGCGCAGCCAGCGCAGGTTGACGCGATGGCCAATTTCGAACAGCAGCACCGCCAGCGCGGCGTCGACGATGGCGCGCGCACTGGGTTGCAGCGCCAGCGCCTGCAGACCACCGCCGCCGGCGGCGATGACCAGCCCGGCGACGGTGTAGCCGATGAGTCGCGGCCAGCGCAGGAAGCGAAAGACCGATTCGCCCATCAGCGTCGCCAGCACCAATGCCAAGCCCACCCACAGCACACCGTCGGCATGCAGGGAGAGCAGGGGCAGGGCGTGGAATTCGGGCATCGGGTGCGGGGCTCGTGAAGGAACAGACCAAGCCGCAGATGTCGGCGCGGGGATCGGCGCAGGGCGCTTTGATGGCTGGCTCAAATGGCTGCATCACGGTCGGATTGAGGCCGTGTCGTGGTGAGCCATGCGCCGTCAAGCTGTCTGCGCCATGCGAATGGCCAAACGATTATAGGAAGCCGCCATGACACATCCAGTCAACATCGGAAAATTGAAAACCCATTAAAAACAGGGATATTGCGTGAGAGTGCCCACTCACAATTCCGGTTCTTCTGTATTTGTCAAGCCATGCCGAGAGCCCCCGACTTCCTACAATGTGACCATGTCCTATGTCCACTTGCGTACCCACACCGAGTTCTCCATCGTCGACGGTAGTTTGCGGGTCGACGCGGCTGTTGCAGCGGCCCGCGCTGACGGCCAGGGCGCGCTGGCCATCACCGATCTGAACAACCTGTTCGCCGCCGTGCGCTTGTATTCCGAGGCACGCGGCGCAGGCGTCAAGCCCATCATCGGTTGCGATGTGCGGGTCGCTCCGGGGGAGCCATCACCCCAGGCGCCCAACACCGGCTTGCTGCTCCTGGCTGCGAATCGGCAGGGGTATCTCAACCTTTGCGACCTGCTCAGCCGCGCCTGGCTCGAGGGCCAGCGCAACGGTCAAGCGGAGGTTCAGTGGGCATGGCTTGAACAGGAGGGTTTGAGCGCCGGGCTCATCGCCTTGTGCGGCGCCCGCCAAGGGGCCATCGGCCAGGCGCTGCTGGCGGGAGATGGGGCGCGCGCGCGCCAGCTGGCCCAGCGTCATGCGAGCGTCTTCGCGGGCCGTTTTTATCTGGAGCTGCAACGCAGCGGGCATGCGGAGTGTTCGCGTCACGTGGCAGCGACGGTGCGGTTGGCCGCCGACCTCGGCCTGCCGGTGGTGGCGACGCATCCGGTGCAGTTTCTCCAGGCCACCGACTTCGAGGCGCATGAAGCGCGGGTGTGCATCGCCGAGGGCGAAACCCTGGGCAATCCGAGGCGACAGCGGCATTTCACCGCCGACCAATATTTCAAGACCCAGGCGGAGATGCAGGCGCTTTTCGCCGACATTCCCTCGGCGCTTGCGAACGCGGTGGAAATTGCCAAGCGCTGCAATCTCACGCTCACGCTAGGCAAGCCGCAACTGCCCGAATTCCCCACGCCGCACGGCATGCCCATGGCGGCCTATTTCCGGGCGCAGTCGTTCGACGGCCTGGAGCGCCGCCTGCAGCAGCTCTACCCCGACGCAGCCAAGCGCGAGGCGCAGCGCGCGCGCTATGCAGAGCGGCTGGAATTCGAGCTCGGCACCATCGCGAAGATGGGCTTCGAGGGCTACTTCCTCATCGTCGCCGACTTCATCAACTGGGCCAAGGACAACGGCTGCCCTGTGGGGCCGGGGCGGGGTTCCGGCGCCGGTTCGCTGGTGGCCTACAGCCTGCGCATCACCGACCTCGACCCACTGGCCTACAACCTGCTTTTCGAGCGGTTCCTCAACCCCGAGCGGGTGTCGATGCCCGACTTCGACATCGATTTCTGCCAGGAAAACCGTGACCGCGTGATCGACTACGTGAAGCAGAAATTCGGCGCAGGCGCGGTGTCGCAGATCGCCACCTTCGGCACCCTGGCGGCGCGCGCCGCGCTGCGCGACGTGGGCCGGGTGCAGGAGCTGGGCTACAACTTCTGCGACGCGCTGGCCAAGCTCATTCCCAACAAGCCGGGGCAGCACAT
>DAIAZB010000430.1 GCA_027443745.1 Thiomonas sp.
CGCGCGGCGGCCTGCAGCGTGTCCATCGCGGCCTGCAAATCGTGCACCACCTGTTGCTGGTAGTTCAGTTGGCCGTCCGCCCCCAGGCTGTCGCCCATGCCGTGCAGGTCGAAACGGATGGTGGGGATGCCGTGGCGCGCCAGTTCGCGCGCGAGCTTGACGTTGATGCGATGCGGACCGACGCGGTGCACCACGCCCGCGTTGAACAACACCATGCCGCATGGTGCGGCCGGCGCGTCGAGGTGTGCGGCGGGCAGGGTCAGGGTGCCGATCAGTCCGTGGTCGGGGCCGAAGGCGAGGGTGGTTTCATGCATGGGCGGCTTGTGTCAGGGCGCCAAGCGCGCGGTCCACCCAGGTTCGGGGAACGATGGCGGTGTTCAACGCGCTGTTGGTGGCCCAGTCGATGTCGGAGTCGGAGGGCGCAATGCGCAATTGGGGCGACGCCAGGAGGTCGTGCCCGGTTGTCCAGGCGGTGAACGCGTCGATTTGCGGCGTGAGGATGATGCTGTTGCGGGCGCGGCCGGGCCAGGGTTGGCGCGGGTCGATGCGCGCGGCGATTTGCGCCTTGCAGGCCGGCGTCAGCGCGAAGCCCAGCGTCTCGCCGTCAGGGTCAGGCAGGTTGAATTGGCGCAGCGCGGGGTCGATGCGCCAGCGCGAGCCGAACATGCCGGCCATGGTGTCGGCGTTGGATTGCCGCAAGGCCAGCACATGGCTGCTGCCGTCGGCCACCGGTTCGAACAGCAGCAGATGGTCCAGCGGCTCGGTCCAGTGGCGCGAGGCCAGCGCCGCGATGTTGCCGCCCAGCCGCAGTCCCAGGCATGACAGCTTGTCGACGCGGCTGCGTTGCAGCAGCAGGTTGCCGGCGGCCACGGTGTCGGCGACGGCGCCGTCGAGGTCGAACTCGGTGTCCTCGCCGGCCGAGTCGCCGATGCCGAAATAGTCGAAGCGCAACACATGGAAGCCAGCCGCCGCCAGGCGGTCGCCGAGCACACGGTACAGGCGATGGGCGCGAATGGCCTCCTGGCCGAAGGGGTTGCACAGCAACACGGCGTGGTCGCGTGCCGCGACGTGGGTGCTTGGCTGAAGATGCAGCGCGAACAGCTCGCGCGCATCCCGCAAGAATCGCAATGGGGTCAAGTTCGCCACTCCGGGTGATGGCTGGCGACCTGCGGCTCGATGTGCGCGAAACCTCCCACCACGGCCAGCGCGGCGCAATAGCCGCTGGGTGCTGCCAGCGGAGCGATGTCGATGGGTGCGTCAGCACCGTCCACTTCCACGGTTCGGCGCTGTCGGTCCAAGCCCACGTGCAGCCGGCGCGGCTCCAGCCGCAGGCCGATGCCCAGTGCTTTCAGGCAGGCTTCCTTGCGTGTCCAGCAGCCGACGAACATGTCCGCATGGTCGGATGCGGCACATTGCGCCAACTCGTCGAGCTCCATGGCGCTCAGCACCCCGGCAGCCAGGTCGGGGCCGGGCAGATCGTCGCGCACGGCCTCGATGTCCACGCCCACTTCGATGCCTGCCGTCACCGCGATCAGCGCCAGATCCTTGCTGTGGCTCAGGTTGAAGCACAGCGGCGACTGACCCGCTCCAGGCGACGCTTGCAGCAGCACCGGCTTGCCGTGAGCGTTCGTGGCGAAGCGCAACTGCTGCGGCGGCACGGCGAGATAGGCGCCGAGAATGCGCCGCAGCCACGCATGCGCCGTCACATAGCGCCGCCAGTCATGGGCGTAGACGAAGCGTTGGGCACGCTCGGTCTCGGCGGCGTCGAGCAGGGCGGGCGCATCGGCCCCCATATCGCGCA
>DAIAZB010000431.1 GCA_027443745.1 Thiomonas sp.
CTCTGGATCCACCAGTAGTCGCCGTTGCGCCAGTCGCTCCATTCGAACGTGACCAGCAGGCTGCCCACCGCCTCGCCGTCGCGCTCGGCGACCAGGTAGAACCCGCGCTGCGGCTGCTCGAACACCGCGCGCACGCCGCGCGCCAGCACCGCCGCATCGAGCTCGAGGTGTTCGGTCTCACGCGCCATCGCCGCATTCCAGGCGCACAGCGCAGGCGCATCGGCAACGGTGGCGGGGCGGATCGACAGTGTCATTTCGGCGTTTCCGGTCCGGGGCGGGCCCTGCATCGTAACGCGCGACGCGGGCGATGCCGTCGCTCACCGATCCAGCGGGCGCAGCACGGACATCAGGCTTGCAAGTCGCAATCGACGTTGCATGCCAACATCGCCCCTATCCGCCGCGCACGCCTGTTGCCGATGCGACTCCCCTCAGCCCGGTGGCCTGCGCCCGCGCATCGTGCGAACCTGCACATTCCCCGCGTGTCGCCCGCGACACGCCCAACCGAATATGGAGCAGACCGGCCCATGGCGAATCCCGCTTCCGATGCGCTGGTGTTTTTCGGCGCCACCGGCGACCTGGCTTACAAGCAGATCTTTCCCGCCTTGCTGGCGATGGTGGCGCGCGACGGGCTGGACGTGCCGGTGATCGGCGTGGCGCACGCCGGCTGGTCGCTGGAGCAGTTGCGCCAGCGCGCACGCGACAGTGTGGCGGAGGCGGCGAAGAAGGCCGGCAGGAGCGTGGACGAGGCCGCGTTTGCGAAGCTGTCCGCGCGGCTGCAGTACGTCGACGGCGACTACAACGATGCGGCCACCTTCACCCAGCTGAAGCAGGCGTTGGGCGATGCGAAGGCGCCGCTGCACTACCTGGCGATCCCGCCCTCGCTGTTCGGCACGGTGGTGACCAGCCTCAAGGCCGCCGGCTGCGCGGACGACGCGCGCGTGGTGGTGGAGAAGCCCTTCGGCCGCGACCTCGCCTCGGCGCAGGCGCTGAACCGCACGCTGCACGCGGTGTTCCCGGAGCACTCGATCTTCCGCATCGACCATTACCTGGGCAAGGAGGCGGTGCAGAACCTGCTGTACTTCCGCTTCGCCAACAGCGTGCTGGAGCCGGTGTGGAACAACCGTTACGTGGATCGCGTACAGATCACCATGGCCGAGCAGTTCGGCGTGGACGGCCGCGGCGGTTTCTACGAGGGCGTTGGCGCGATCCGCGACGTGCTGCAGAACCACCTGCTGCAGGTGACCTCGCTGCTGGCGATGGATGCGCCGATCGGCCACGACCCGGCGGCCCTGAACGCGGAGAAGCTGCGGCTGTTCCGCGCCATGCGCCCGCTGGAGCCGAAGGACGTGGTGCGCGGCCAGTTCCAGGGTTACCGCGAGGTGCACGGCGTGGCACCCGATTCCAACGTGGAAACCTACGTGGCGCTGCGCCTCGCCATCGACACCTGGCGCTGGTCGGGCGTGCCGTTCCTGATCCGCGCGGGCAAATGCCTTCCGCTTACCACCACGCAGGTGATGGTGGACATGAAGAAGCCGCCGATGTCGGTGTTCGACACCATCGGCGCGGAGCAATCCAACTACTTCCGCTTCCGGCTCAGCCCGCAGGTGGT
>DAIAZB010000432.1 GCA_027443745.1 Thiomonas sp.
GGAGCGCCACTGGAGCCATGTCCTGGGTCCGGATGGGGTGCAGCAGCAGTTTCCAGAATTGATCGCGTACCGACAGACTCAATTTTTGGAGTTGATGCACGTAAATCACGGCGTCTTCCTGCGGCGCTTCGGCGATGGTGCGCAGGCATGCGTGGAAGGCCGCATGGTCCGCGATGAGTTTGCGAAAACCCGGGACATGTCCATACTCGATGGCTTGGCTCTCGCACCAGCGCCCGAGAGCGCAACGCTTGCTGGCATCGACATGGGCGAGACGCTCGCGTTCACCGGCATCGAGCGTGCCGACCTTGGCACGTGCCAGACTTCTGCCGTGTTCGACCACCGCGCGAATCGCTTCGGTGTCGATCGCCTTTTGCCAGGCCAGAGTCGCGGTCCAGGGGAGCCGTCCTCGCCAGTCTTGCAGCCAGATCTCCAACTCCTGTGCCGGCATGGGCTTGGCGATGGCATAGCCCTGCAACTTGCGGCAGCCCAGCGCCACCAGGGCATGCGCCTGGCGGGGTGTGCGCACGCCTTCGGCCACGGCGCTCAGGCCCATCATCCGGGCCGTGCGCAACAGGCCATAGGTGATGCTGAGGTCGGCGCTTTCGTCGAGCAGGTTGCTGGTGAAACGGCGGTCGATCTTCACCGCCGAGGCTTCGAGCAACTGCAAATGCGTCAGACTGGCGCTGCCGGTGCCGAAATCATCCAGGCTCACCTCGACGCCCATGCGGCGGCATGCGGTGACGACGTAGTGGGCGATGTGGCCGTTGAGTTCGGAGCCATGCTCCGTGAGCTCCAGCACCAGCCATTCCGGTGAGCATTGCGGATGGCGCTCCAGTGCTTCGCGCAGGTCGGTCAGGAACTGGGGCTGCAGGAAATGTTGCGGGCTGATGTTGAGGCACACGCGCAGCATGCGCCCATCCCGGCGCCAGCGCAAAACCTGGCTGAGCGTGGTGTCGAGGACGAAACGCCCGAGCGGAGCGGCCAGTCGGGGGTCATCGAGCACGGCCTCAAACTCGGCAGCGTCGTGCAGGCCGTCGTCGTCGCGCAGGCGCAGCAGCGCCTCGACATCATCGACGCGAGGATCCCCGGCTTTCTTGCCGGGATCGACCGTGAGAATGGGCTGATAGTGCAGTTCCAATTGCCGCGCCTGCAGGGCAAGCTTGACCCAGCTCAGCAGGCGTTCGCGGTCATGAACCTGCCGTTCCATGCTCGGGTCGAAAATGCGGTACTGGCTGCGCCCATGCCGCTTGGCCGCGTACATGGCCAGATCGGCGTGCCGCAGAAGCGCATCCGGGCCCACCGCATCGGACTTGTCGTGCAGCACCAGGCCAAGCGACAGGCTGCTGTACAGGGCCTGGCCTTCGAGCACGAAGGGAGTCTCCATGGTCTTCAGCAGGAGTGCCGCATGGTGGCGCAACTGGTGCTCGTTCTGACAATGGGGCAGCACCACGGCGAACTCGTCACCACCCAATCGGGCGAGCAGGTCGCCGCGGTGCAGCACAGCACTCAGGCGTTTGCCCACTTCGATCAGCAGCGCGTCGCCAGCGGCATGGCCAAGGCGATCGTTCACGTCCTTGAAGTTGTCCAGATCCATCAAACCGACAACTAGTTTTGTGCGCTTCGTGCTGCGCAGGCGCGTGCGCAGGGTGTCGAGCAACGCGCGGCGGTTTGCCAGTCCGGTGAGGTCGTCAAGCCAGGCCATTTTTCGGAGTAATCGAAATTCTGTTTTCTGCGCTTGGCGCGAGCGTGCCGCGCGGCGATGTTCACGTGTGAAAATCTGTCCGAGCAAGGCGCTGTAGACCAGAAGTGAACCGAACGTCGCAGTGGAAACCCAACGCTGTCGGCTGGTGGCGACGGGGATGCCGAGCTTGGCGCCAGCAAGCGTGAAGGCGGCGATCGCCAGAGCTGCCAGCACGCAGACGAGCGGGATCCAATGGCGCAGCGAACGCGCCGGTAGGTGCAGCGAACCCGCGCCGAGGCCGAGGAAGATGATCAGGATCAGCAGCACGATGCCGCCGATCTGCGGCGCCACGGCGATGCAGGCCAGTTGGATGGCCACGTTCAGCATCATCCGGCCGATCAATCGGGGTTGCGAGTAAGCCGAGGTCGCAGCACTAGCGGTGTCCTTGCGCAGGCTCCAAATCCATGACAAAGCCGGATTGGCGCTGAGCCCGGTGAACGCATAGGTCAGCGCGATGGTCAGCGGCAAGGCACCTGCCCAGACAAAACCCAGCATCAGCGGCACGGTCAGGCCGTAGCCAATCAGGGTCATGGGCAACAGCAGATCGCGCTGACGCGGGGGGTCGGCAGGCTCGGAAAAGACGATGCTCATGGCAGCGGGCTGTCGAATGGATGCATGGGCATGAACATAAACCCGGATGACCTCCCAACGCAGACAACTTGTGCCAAGTTATTCACGTTTTCCGCAATTCAAATCGTCAAATCTGCTTCACAGTCGTGATGCCGCACTGCAATAGCGACGCGTTCGTGCGCTTCGCCGGCCCTTGCGACGGCCGGCGGGCGTGAACAGCTCCCTGCTCAGGCGTCTGGCGAAACCGGTCCTTCGATCAGCCCCAGCAACGCCGGGCCGAAGTTGTCACGCTTCTTATCACCGACGCCGGAGATGCCGCGCAGGGCGTCGAGGCTGGCGGGGCGGGCGATGGCGATGGCTTGGAGCGTGGCATCCGGGAACACGACGTAGGCGGGCACGCCGTGCTCCTT
>DAIAZB010000433.1 GCA_027443745.1 Thiomonas sp.
CGGCTGTTCGGCGATGTGCACGACCCCGAGTCCGAGGTGTCGCAGGCCATCCGCAGCCGGGGCGGCTACGCCCTGATGCCCGAACTCGGCACCCGTCCCGCCAACCACTATCTGCCGCGCCGGGCGATGGTGGCCGCAGGCCTGCAGGACGGCCCGGCCGCGGTCCCGTCCCGGCCTGCCATCCAACCCGCAGCGCAACCCGCACGGGCCGACGTCGGCGAAGGCGTCGCCGCCACCGCGCTGCTGCGCGACAGCGAAAGCCTGCTGGCACGTCTCTTCAAGCGCAGGCCGGCGCGCGCTGCCGGCAAGCCCAGCGCGGCACCGCGCGCCAGTGCCGGCAGCGCCTGCGGCGGCAGCCACACCACCGGCAGCGCTGCCGGCGAGCACCATGCAGGCGGCGGCTGCGGTTGCCACGCGCCGCCGGGCACGGCTGCGTCGCCGTGGCCTGCCGCCCCCTTCGCAGGGCGTTGACCATGCGTCCAGCCTGGTCTGTTTTATTCCTGACGACGTGGATCGGCTGCGCTCAAGGCCTGGCCGTGGCGCTGACCCTGGTGGTTCTGGGTGCCTTCGGCGGCATGGCGATGGCGCAGGGCTTGGTGCCGGGCGGCCTGCTCAGCGTGCTGCTGCTCGGCGCCGGGGGCTTGGTCGCCTCGTTCCTGCACCTGGGTCGGCCCGAGCGCGCCTGGCGCGCCGCGGCGATGTGGCGCACCTCCTGGCTGTCGCGCGAGGTCATCGTCCTGCCGGCGTTTCTCGGCATGGCCGCGCTCTGCTGGGCAGCGCTGCGCTGGGGCGGGACCCTGTCGCAGCTACTGGCCTTCGTGCTGCTGGCGCTGGCCGCGGCCGTCTTGTGGGTCTGCACCGCGATGATCTATGCCGGGGTGCGTTTCATCCGCGAGTGGGCCACGCCCTGGACCCTGGTGAATTTCGTGCTCATGGGCCTGGCCTCGGGTTTCATCCTCGCCGCGCTGCTGTTCGCCTGGCAGGGCCTGCCGGTGCGCGCTCTGGCGGCCTCGGCCCTGGTGCTCACCCTGGCGGCGGCGCTGGCGCGCATGGCGCTGTTCCTGCGCAACGCCCGGCTGCAGCCGGCGGGCAGCCTGGCCACGGCCATCGGTGTGCGCTCGGGTGCCATCCGGCAGATTTCGCGCGGCTTCACCGCCGGCAGCTTCAATCTGCACGAGTTCACGCATGGCGCCAGCGCCATGCGCGTGGCGGCGGTGCAAGTGGGCTTTGCCGTGCTCGGCTTCGGGCTGCCCCTGGCGCTGCTGGGCGCTGCTGCCGGCGCGGCACGGCCCACGGGCTGGCTGCTGGCCGCCTGGCTGCTGCAGATGACCGGGCTGGTGCTGGAGCGCTGGTGGTTCTTTGCGCAGGTGCACCATCCGCAAAACCGCTATTACGCGGCAGCGCATTGATGCACGCGCAGGCAATTGCATCGACTTGCCGGATACATCTTGGCGGAACAAACCCTACACAACCTACCCGTAAACCGCAGGCCAGCACCATATTGGCGCGAGTTCGTCACTGAGCCCAGGCGGTAGACCGAACTGCAGCAGTGGGTGACCACAACCGGGCACGATCTCAAGGATCCGGCCTGGAATAGATGCCTGGAGAGGCTGCCCCACTACTGATACATGTGAGCATGAATCGGTGTAGAACCACCAAGGTGATGTTTGGTTTGCGGGCTCAATCAATCAAGTTTCATTCTGTACGGCCAGAACGATTGAACTTCGGTGGCGCGTCGCCCTGCGTAGCCACCACGGCGAGTGCCACCGAAGCCAACCGGGCTATCAGCGAATCCGCGCGTGAAGTCAACACAATCGGGGTGCGTGCGCCCAGAACAAGTCCCGCGCATTCACCTCCACCGACGTAGACGAAACTTTTGTACAGCAGGTTGCCAGCGTTCAGGTCTGGCACGAGCATGAAATCGAAATCGCCGGCGCAGCTGGAGTCGATGTTTTTGGTCTGCGCCGCTTCCATCGAAAAGGCATTGTCGAATCCCAGTGGACCTTCGACGATAGCTCCCAGCCGCGTGCCGGCTTGACCCTGGCGTACTAGATCCTGGGCGTCGACAGTGGCCTGAATCGCTGGGTTGACAGTTTCCACCGCGGCGACGATAGCGACCTTGGGTTGTTCGATCCCGATGCACCGTAGCAGCCCGATGGTGTTGCC
>DAIAZB010000434.1 GCA_027443745.1 Thiomonas sp.
GAGGCCGTAATCCAGCTCGGCGCGACCCATGCGCAGGGCTTCGGACTGGCGCGGCCGATGCCTGTGGAGCAGATTCTGGATTGGCGCCGCGGATTCGTGCTTTCTGTTCAAACGGACGCGGTCCACACATTCCTCGGGGCACTGGCATGCCACTGGATGCATATGAACCGCAAGGGGCTACCCCTTCCTTCGCTGGACGCTTGCCCCGTGACCCGCTTTCTGGCTGAGTGGGGCTTGCAGAACAGCCAGGCAGCGCTTTGGCATGCCCAAGTCCATGCGGGTCACGATGTCCAGGTCAGTAGTCAGAAGTTCATGAACTGGCTGATCGAACAGGCGCACAACAGTGGTAAGCGGCTGGCGACTAGCGTTCACGCACCGGACCGCTCAGCGCGAAGCCCGTCGCATCAAGGGGCAGCAGCATGAGGCTGATGTCAACGCAGCAAGCTCCTCCACCTTACGGGTTGGAGTCACCACAAAACTGGAAACCCGGTGCGGTTTAGTCGTGACGCCCAAGGCCCGGGCGAGACCAGGCGAACACGCCTTGGAATAAATGCACGCGACGATCCGTCAATGTGGTTTCAGTCCCTGCCGTACCAACCTCTGAAGGAGCATCCCATGCGCAAACTCTTCCTGTGCAGCGTTGCAGGCATCACCCTGGCGATCCCCGCCCTGGCCTCGGCGGCCCAAGCCCCGACATCCGCCGTGCTCTGGCACGACGTCCAGGCTCTGGAGAAGAGCCATGCCCTGATGCTGGACAGCAAACCCTACCAACTCGGTTCGCGCACTGTGGACGTTTACACCACCGACCTGGCCAACGCCGCGGAGAACGATGCCGTCCGCAAGGCCGGAAGCATCGAGAATGTCAAGCGCTATCCCAATGGAGCCTTGGTGGTCAAGGAGAATTACGACGCTCAGAAAAAACTCACCGGCGTCACCGCCATGCTCAAGCTGGACGGTTACGACCAGGCCGATCGCAACTGGGTGATGGCCGCCTATAAACCCGATGGCCAGGTCGTTGCTTATGGCAAGGTCCAGGCCTGCATTGCCTGCCATGCCATGGTGACGCAGCAGGACTTCGTCTTCGCACCGCCACCCGCGCAACTGCTTCCTGTCGCCGTTTGGAAGGCGTTCTTTCCCAAACAACAAATGTCGCCGCAATACGTCAAACTGCTCGATCAGCACCCCGAGGGGATCGTGAAGTAGCAGCCGCCGCGGCGCGGCTCGCGCAGACATGGAAAAGTCTTACCTGGCCGCGGCGATGTCGCCCAAGACGCAAGTTGTCACCATCGCCTTGGCGGCCCAATCGCGAGATGTCTTCGGCGTGGTCGGCGGCAGCACGGTTGGCATGATGCTGGCGGACGTACTCGTCATCTACCTGGCCAGCCGGCTTGCCAATCGCTTGCATCCGAAAGCCCCGTCCACATCGTGGCGTCCATCATCTTCGTGGTCTTTGCCGGGATTGCATTGAGAAACGCCCTTGTGAGTACGCCACTTCTCCGCTGAGCGCACGGCTTGTGACCGACGATTGGCCCGATATCGGCGACTTCATGTCGCATGCCAATAGGGCGACTTTACTTGACCCTGAGGGTCGCGTGAGATGAATCACGCGTTTCCGGCATCGCCAACATTGCAAGAACCGTGATGACGCTGGCAATCGTCACATACCAGGCTGGCGCGACGGGGCTGCCGGTGACGTGAATCAACCACGTGATGATGAACTGGGTGGTGCCGCCAAACACGGACACGCCGATCGCATAGGCAATCCCCATGCCGAGCGCGCGATGTCGGCGCGGAAATGCCTCGGGAATCGCGACCAGCGACGCCGCACCGCTGATCGCTGTGAGCGTGGCCAGGAAGGCGCTGATAACGACCAGCGTCAGGGGTGTGGGGATGGCGTTGAGCAGCGCGAATGCTGGAACGGTCAGAACCGCCGCGCCCACGCGTGGCCAGAGCATCGTTGGCTTGCGTCCATAGCGATCGCTCAACCAGCCGCCGACGATGGAAAAGATGAGGGTGAACAAGCCGACGGCAACCGTCGCGTCCATGGCAGCCGCAGCCGGCATCTTTAGTGTGGCAATGGCGTAGGTCGTCATGTAGTTGCCGACATAGGTCGAGACCGTGCCACCGAGAATGACGCCTACGGCGACAGTGATCAACTTGCCAGGCGCATTGTGCGTGGTCACGTCAACCTTGTCCGCCTGCTCACCATCGGTATGCAAGGTTTCGGGCATCACACGACGTAGGTAGACGGCTACTGGCACGATGAGCAGGCCGACGAGGAATGGGACACGCCAGCCCCACGCCAGCATGTCCTCGTGGTTCAGCATGCGGCTGAACAGAACACCCATGATGCCCGCGACGAGAATCCCCACCCCCTGGCTGCCGAGAAGCCAGCTTCCACGAAGGCCTCGTTTCCCCGCCGGTGCCGACTCAATCAGGAACGCGCTCGAGGGCCCGATCTCACCGCCGAGAGCAAGTCCCTGAATCAATCGTGCCAAGACAACGATGATCGGCGCCGCGATGCCAATGCTTGCATATGAAGGCGTCAGAGCGACTCCTAGAGTTCCCACCGTCATCAGAACAATGGTCAGAATCATGCTCGCGCGCCTGCCGACACGATCTCCCATGACGCCGAATACAAAACCGCCGAATGGCCTCGCAAGAAAGCCCATGCCGAATACGGCCACTGACATCAGCAAGCTTGCATACGCGGTTTCAGCCGGGAAAAAAGTCTTCCCGATGTAGACGGCAAAGAACGCATAGGTGACGAAGTCGTAGAACTCAAGTGCGTTTCCGGCAACCGCAGCGGCGACGACTGATGGCGTGGCTACTGTTCGGTGTTTTACATCGATGTCACGCACACTCTCGCTGTGTCGGATTCCAACTCTCGACGTTGTATCGCTCATTTCTCTGTCTCCTCTGGTGGTGGTGTTTTGTTGAGTCGTTTCGCCTGGACTGCATACGCCACTGTCAATACGGCCCGATTACCCAGGCTTTCAACGGTCTTGTTCGACAAGGAACCGCTCAGCCAAAAGTGTCCAATACGCGGCTCCGATGGGCAGGATCTCGTCGTTGAAGTCGTATCCCGGGTTGTGCACCATGCATGCTGGGGCGTTGCCGCTCCCGTCGCCGTTGCCGATGAGCAAGTAGCTCCCCGCAACTTTCTCGAGCATGAATGCAAAATCCTCGCTGCCGCTCAAAGGTGGACCCTGTAGGGTCACGTTCTCGGCGCCGAGGAGTTCGACGGCAATGTTGCGAGCAAAAGCCGTTTGCGTAGGATCGTTGACCAAAACGGAATAGCCTTCTCGCCAATCGACATCGGCATCGACGCCGAAACTGTGCGCCTGGGCTTGAATGAGCGCGATGATGCGCGCGCGCAAAAGTTCGCGTACGTTCGGATCAAGGCTGCGAACACTGATCTCCAAGGTTGCTTGATGCGGAATCACGTTATTCGCTTGCCCAGCGTGCAAAGCACCAACCGTGATGACTGCCATCGTCTGCGGGTCGACGTTGCGCGAGACGATCGTCTGCAAGGCCATGACGATGCTTGCTGCCGCGACTACTGGATCTCGCGTCTGGTGGGGCATGGCGCCATGCCCGCCGATGCCGCGGAGCGTAGCCGTCACGTAGTCACTCGAGGCCATGCTGGCGCCGTCGCGTAAAACGAGATGACCGCTGCGAATACCAGGCATGTTGTGCATGGCAAAGATTGCATCGCACGGATAGCGCTCGAAAAGGCCATCTTGCATCATGCGTCTGGCGCCGGCCCCACCTTCCTCGGCTGGCTGAAAGATCAGATTGATGGTGCCGTTGATTTGTCCCCGTAGAGCAATCCTGTGCGCCGCAGCGAGCAGCATCGCGGTGTGCCCATCATGCCCACACGCATGCATCACGCCATCACACCGGCTGGCGTATGCCTTACCCGTTGCTTCCGTAATGGGCAGTGCATCCATGTCGGCGCGTATGCCGAGCCGGCGGTTTCCGTTTCCACGCCTCAGGCAACCGGCGACGCCCGTACCGCCGATCCCAGATTCGACTTCATAGCCCCACTGTTGCAGACGCGCGGCGATGAGACTGGCTGTGCGGTGTTCCGCAAAGGAGAGTTCGGGATATTGGTGGATATCGCGGCGAAGCTCAACAAATTCATTCGAGGTCGGCGCTAATTCGGTCAGGAAATCGGGCATGGGAAGGCTGGTAACGGTATCGCGTGCAGGGCCTAGGACGGCGTCAATCTAGGCCTCACCAAACAGTGCGTCCAATGCATTGTTCGTATACTTCCGATGCCTGATAGGCATAAATAACGAGCACCGATGAGACTAACCCAACTGCGACACCTGGTGGGTCTTGCCGAATGCGCTTCGTTCAGCAAGGCCGCACCTGCTCTCTTCATCACGCAACCAGCGCTCAGCCGAAGCATTCGTTCCTTGGAGGACGAGTTGGGTTTTCCGTTGTTCGATCGGGTCGGTCGCCGGATCGAGTTGACACCGTTCGGTAAGGCCATCCTCGAGCGTGCGCGGCGCTTGCTGGAAGACGCCAAGGACATTGGCGCGATGGGTGTCAACCTGCGCAACGGGCTCAGCGGCCGGTTGCGCGTTGGCCTAGGCTCTGGCCCTGGTGCCTTTCTGACGCAGCCCCTGCTCTTGGACATCGCCGCGCGACGTCGGTCTATTCATCTCGAGATTGCGCGGGGCACGACGGACCTGCTGCTGCAACGTCTGCGCGCGAGAACCCTGGACGCACTGGTCGTCGACATTCTGTCGGTGACGCCGGCCGCGGATCTTCGTATTGATGTGTCGTGCGAAATGCGCGGCGCGTTCCTGTGCCGCGGTAAGCATTCTCTAGCTCGACGCAAACGCGTTGCCTTCGAGGATCTATTGAACTACCCGATCGCTTCGACGCCATTGAGCGAAGACATTGCACGCTTGCTGATGCAACGCTACGGCCCCGCCGCGCATCCCGACGAGTTGGTCACCTTGCGCGGCGAGGAACTTCCAAGTCTTGTCGATGTGGCCTCTCACAGTGATGCCATCCTGCTTGCGGTGCGGGCGGTCGCGCCTGAACTGCACGAACTGCGACTCGATCCACCGCTTGGCGCGAGCGCGCACTTCGGCTTGATTACCCTTGCTGGCAGAGCAGAGTTGCCATCGACACAGATTCTGAGGCGCGCGATGCAACAACATCTTCACGACTGAGCATGTCTTGCTGTCGGGCTTTCGCGCCGACATCGCGCACGGCAAGGCCTGATGGCTACGTGGCCATACCCTGGTGATGTAACGCCCCGGGCAGCGCCAATCCGCCAATCCATCCGTGCTGCGTCCGCGGCCCAGGCCAATGTGGCGTTCTGGTTCTGTGCTCAGGTACGGCCCGTTGCTATGCGCGTCGTCGACTGGGTCAAGAGCATGATCAAGCATCGGCGCAGGCGCGGCCAGACGGCCTTAGCGAAAGGGCGAAAAATTCCGCGGCAACATCGAAGAGCAACTCGCCAAATTGCAGCAGATGCCTAACACGATCCGCTCACTCTTGAGAATCACTTCTGTCGTCGGACGGGTTTCAGCGTTTGGGTGTGGTGAGGTCAGAATTCGAGCGTTTGAGGCTGATCAAGGGTTGGACGATGGGCGCTTGCACCGTGGCGCGGTTGGCTTCCACAGTGGGCAGTGGCTGGACTTCGCGCAGGCTACGCAAGCAGCGCCTTGTCAAGTCTTGGTACGTGCGGGTGCCGTCGAGCTTCCAGGTCATTTCTTCGGCTTGCAGCTCGCGTTTAATTTTGGCCGGCAACCCAGCGACCAGTGTGCGTGGCGGCACGCGCATGCCAGCAGGAACGAAGGCGCAGGCGGCGACGATGGCCTGCTCGCCGATCTCGGCATCGTCCATCACCACGGCGTTCATGCCCACCATGGCATCGCGCCGCACCAAACAACTGTGGAGCACTGCACCATGACCGATGTGCCCATTCGCCTCGACCACCGTGTCATGCCCTGGAAAACCGTGCATCACACAGCCATCCTGCACATTGGCGCCATCGTGCAGCACGATGCGGCCGAAATCGCCGCGCAAACTAGCGCAGGGACCAACATAACAACCGGGACCA
This sequence comes from Thiomonas sp., assembly GCA_027443745.1. The sequence goes on from DAIAZB010000434.1 coordinate 6,089, forward strand.
ATGGTGACATCGCCGATCAATACGGCGCTTGGATGCACATAGGCGCTGGGGTCAACCACGGGAATGACGTCGTCGATGGCATAGCAGGGCATGGGCTTTTCCTCAGGGTTTTTCAGCAGCATATTTGACTTGCATCAGTCAGGTCGCGAGTTTACTATTGACCAACCGGTCGGTCTATTGTTTCGGTTCCGGTCGGGCTTGATTGCTCGTGCTGAAGCTTCCATTCCACGTTCTCACTGACATCGATGCATCAAATCTCGCTGCCGTCGTTGCTTGCCACCCAACAAGGTGCTGTGCTGACGCTCACACTCGACCGTGTTGAGTCGCTCAACAGCTTGACCGGCGAATTGACGACACTGCTCCTGCAGGCGCTCAATCACGCTGCGGCACAACCTGATGTCCGCTGTGTGATCTTGACAGGGGCCGGGCGGGCGTTTTGCGCGGGGCAGGACTTGAAGGATCCTGCAGTGACTGCCGACGGAGGGGCGCGGCCGGATTTGGGTGGGGTGGTCGAGCGTTATTACAAACCGCTTGCTTTGCGCTTGCACACGATGCCCGTGCCCACGCTGGCGGCGATCAATGGCGTTGCGGCAGGTGCCGGGGCGTCGCTGGCGCTGCTGTGCGATGTGGTGGTGGCCAAGCGTAGCGCCCGTTTTATCCAGGCGTTTTCCGCCATAGGCCTGATTCCTGACAGCGGTGCAACTTGGGCCTTGCCCCGGCTTGTCGGCCGCGCACAAGCGCTGGGCTTGGCCATATTCGGCGAAAAATTAAGTGCCGAAGATGCAGAACACATCGGGCTGATCTGGGCCTGCATCGGCGATGAAGCATTTGATGACGAGGTGCGCGCCTTGGCCAATAAGCTTGCCACGTTGCCGACGCGCGCCCTGGTTCGCACCCGTGAGCTGATCGACGAGGCCGGAAGCGCGACGCTGGAACAGGCGCTGGATGCCGAGGCTCGCGCTCAGCGCGAATTGGGCCATGCTGCTGATTATGTCGAGGGCTTGGCCGCATTCGCGCACAAGCGTGCGCCACGTTTCTCCGATCGATGAGGCGACAGGATGGGCGCGCAGGAGTGTTTTTGGAGGCCAGCGGCATGGGCTCCCGCATCGCGCAGTTGGCAGCGCAGGCTGACCATCCCGTGTGTCTCGACGACACGCGCGCTCAGGCCGTCAAGCGCGCCATGCAGGTCATTGCGTCCTACATCGACTAGGCGATGCGGCATCGCACGGCCTACCTCCGTGGCCCGCTGGCCTCGGGTCATGCGCTTGGCTCCATCCTGGTGTTTGGGGTGCTGCGCCTTGGGTTCGAACAGGACGGTGATGCGCGCTACCGCATTGCATCCAGGTTGTCCTGGAGCCCATTGGAATGGAGTTGCACTCGATGTCTAAATCAATCATCGCCTTGGTCGCCGACGACCAGCAGGCCGCCCGAGAACTCGCGCAAGAAGTGCGCGAGCGCATGTATGCCGGCGACCACGCTACGCGCGCAATGGGCATCGCCATCGTCGATGTCGGACCCGGTAGTGCTCATGTGCGCATGACGGTGCGGCAAGACATGCTCAACGGCTTTGCCATCTGTCACGGCGGCTTGCTCACCACCCTTGCCGACACGGCTTTCGCCTACGCCTGCAATGCCTATAACGAAATCACCGTCGCGTCAGGGCTGAGTATCGATTTCGTTGCGCCGGCCAAGGAAGGTGACGTGCTGGATGCGCGCTGCGAGGAACAGGCGGTCAGTGGGCGCACCGGAGTGTATGACGTCGTCGTCACCAATCAGCGTGACGAACGCATCGCGCTCTTCCGTGGTCGCTCTTATCGGTTCAAAGGCAAACCCGTGGTCGAACCGAATGCTCACGCACCAACTTGAAATCACACGCAGGAGACTGCCATGCTGAGTTCGAACCGCGCTGCGCCCGAAGCGATCGAACGAGTCGAGAGCGCCAGCCGCGATGAAATCACCGCCCTGCAATTGCAGCGGCTGCTGGCGACCTTGCGTCACGCCTACGCCCACGTCGCCCACTACCGCCGCGCCTTTGATTCGCAAGGAGTGCATCCGGACGATTTGCGCAACCTGGACGATCTGGCCAAGTTCCCGTTCACCGTGAAATCCGATCTGCGCGATAACTATCCCTTCGGCATGTTCGCCGTGCCACGCGAGCAGATCGTGCGCTTGCATGCCTCGTCGGGCACCACCGGCAAACCCACCGTGGTTGGCTATACCCGGCGTGACATCGACACCTGGGCCGATCTCGTCGCGCGTTCGATTCGAGCCGCCGGTGGCAAGCCCGGCGATCTGGTGCATATCGCTTACGGCTACGGCTTGTTCACCGGGGGACTGGGGGCACATTACGGCGCTGAGCGCCTGGGATGCACCGTGCTGCCCATGTCGGGCGGCCAGACCGAAAAACAGGTGCAACTGATCAGCGACTTCAAGCCCGACATCATCATGGTCACACCGAGCTATATGCAGGTGATCATCGAAGGCTTCGCCAAGCTGGGACTCGATGCACGCGAGTGTTCATTGCGCATTGGCATTTTCGGTGCCGAGCCCTGGACTGAGGCGATGCGGCGTGAAATCCAGTCCAAGACCAGCCTCAAAGCCATGGACATCTACGGCCTCAGCGAGGTCATGGGGCCCGGCGTGGCATGCGAATGCGCCGAAACACAGGACGGGCCTGTGATCTGGGAAGATCATTTTTATCCCGAAATCATTGACCCGCTGACTGGCGCCGTTCTGCCCGACGGCAGCGAAGGCGAATTGGTCTTCACCACCCTGACAAAGGAAGGCATGCCCATCATTCGTTATCGGACCCGCGACCTCACGCGGCTGCTGCCACCCACCGCGCGTGCCTTTCGTCGCATGGGCAAGATTGTGGGGCGCAGCGACGACATGCTGATCGTACGTGGGGTCAATGTGTTTCCCACGCAGATTGAGGAGATCGTGTTGCAGCAGGGCAAACTTTCGGGGCAGTACCAAATCCACTTAAGCCGCGAAGGGCATCTCGACAAAGTCGAAGTGCATTGCGAACTGCAGCCCACGTTGGGCAACGCTTCCGAAGCTGAGCGTCAACAGCTGGCCGAGTGGGTGCAGCACCGCATCAAAACCCTGGTGGGCATCACCACCCAGGTCTGTGTGCTGCCACCAGACTCCATCGAACGCACCTTGGTTGGCAAGGCCAGGCGGGTCATCGATCATCGCCCGAAAGGGGTTTGAGCGCAACCCAGACTGCACTCGCGACAAGCTGTTCATTAGGAACCACATCATGTACACCCAAGCGATGGACATCATGCCCAAGGGGGCTGACCAAGCCGATACGCCGCGCTCGTCCAACGAGCAGCAATTGCTCGAGCGCTTTGATGCCCGCATCGATGATGGCGGTTTCATCGAAGCCAAGGACTGGATGCCCGAGCACTACCGCAAGACCCTGGTTCGCCAGATTAGTCAGCACGCGCATTCCGAGATTGTTGGCATGCTGCCCGAGGGCAACTGGATCAGCCGTGCCCCCACGCTCAAGCGCAAGGCCATTCTGCTGGCCAAGGTGCAGGACGAAGGGGGGCATGGGCTCTATCTTTATGCGGCGGCGGAGACCCTGGGAACGTCGCGCGACCAGATGCTCGCTGCGCTGCACTCGGGCAAGGCGAAATACAGTTCGATCTTCAACTACCCCACGCTGAGCTGGGCAGACATTGGCGTTATCGGCTGGCTGGTCGATGGCGCGGCCATCATGAATCAGGTGCCACTGTGCCGTTGTTCGTATGCACCTTATGCGCGGGCGATGATCCGCATTTGCCGTGAAGAGAGCTTTCATCAGCGCCAGGGCTACGACGCGCTGCTGACGATGATGCGCGACGGCACCGATGCCCAACGCGGCATGGTGCAAGACGCGGTGGACCGCTGGTGGTGGCCCAGCCTGATGATGTTCGGCCCTCCGGACGATGCCAGCACCCACAGCGCACAAAGCATGCGCTGGGGCATCAAGCGCCTTTCCAACGACGAGTTGCGACAGAAATTCATCGATGCCACGACCCAGCAAGCTGGTGTGTTGGGTGTGTCATTGCCCGACCCTGAGCTGTGCTGGAACGAGGCACGCCAGCATTACGACTTCGGCACCATCGACTGGGATGAGTTCTGGCGCGTCGTCGGCGGTGACGGTCCGTGCAATCGCGAGCGCCTGGCTGAGCGCGTGCAGGCCTGGGATGACGGCGCCTGGGTACGCGAAGCCGCACTGGCGCACGCCGCCAAACAGCAGGCCTTGCAGCGCAAAGCCGCCTGATTCACGTTGACGATCGGAGAACCCCATGAACAAGACAGCGACTGCACCAACCAAGGCCGACGATGAATGGCCCTTGTGGGAGGTGTTCGTGCGAAGCAAGGCGGGACTGGATCACAAGCACAGCGGCAGCCTGCATGCACCCGATGCCAAGATGGCGCTGGAAATGGCGCGCGACGTCTACACCCGCCGGCAGGAAGGCACCAGCATCTGGGTTGTGCGCTCGGATCAGATCGTCGCGAGCGATCCGGGCGACAAGGGTATGTACTTCGATCCGATGGAGGACAAGGTGTACCGCCACCCCACCTTCTTCAAGCTGCCCGACGAAGTCGACCACATGTAAGGCACACCCATGCAAGCATCCATCACCGTTAGCCAGGATCCCGCCGTCCAATATCTGCTGCGCCTGGGCGACCTCTGCCTGATTCATGCCCAGCGTTTGTCGGAGTGGTGTGGCCACGCCCCCGCGCTGGAGGAGGATGTCGCGCTGGCGAATATCTCCCTTGACCTCATCGGCCAGGCGCGCGGCGTGCTGACACGCGCAGGGCAAATCGGCGGGCAGAGTTTCGACGAAGACCAGCTCGCCTTCTTGCGTCAGGAACGCGACTACCGCAACCCGACGTTGGTCGAGTTGCCACGCGGAGACTTTGCCGTCACCACGGTGCGCAACTTGATGGTTTCGGGCTTGTTATGGCCTCTTTGGGAGCGGCTGCGGAGTTCCTCCGATTCAGAACTTGCCGGCATTGCCGGCAAGGCGGTGAAGGAAGCACGCTATCACCACGCCCATGCATCGGACTGGTTGTTACGTCTGAGTGACGGTACTGTCGAATCGCGCGTTCGGGTTGAACGTGCGCTTTGCATGCTGTGGCCCTACAGTCGCGAGTTGTTCGAAGCCGACGCTGTGGACGACGTCGCAGCCGAGGCCCGCCTGGGTCCGCGTTGGGGCGACTTGCGCGAGCCCTGGACGGACGTCATGCGCGCAGCGCTTGATGCGTCGGGATTGCTGTTACCGACGGAAACGCCTTTCCTCAGCAGCGGGCGCAAAGGCATTCATAGCGAACACATGGGCTACATCCTGGCGGACATGCAATTCCTGCAACGCAACTTTCCCGGTGGTGCGTGGTGAGTAGCGTCAATGCGCCTCGAACCGCGACGCGTGTGTCGCGCGCCTGGGACGTCCTGCTCACCGTGGCCGATCCCGAAATCCCCATGCTCTCGATCTGCGATCTGGGCATTGTGCGCGGCGTGCACGAGTCGGATGGTGGCACACTGTCCGTTGTTCTGACCCCAACCTACTCCGGCTGCCCGGCAACGGAATGGATCGAACGCAGCGTGACCGAGGCCTTGCGGGCGGTGGGTTTAGGCCCGGTGCAGATCATTCTGCAACGTGCTCCCGCCTGGAGCAGCGACTGGATCAGCACGGATGGCTTGCGCAAGATGCGTGAATACGGCATCGCGCCGCCACCACACATCGGCCCTGGCGAGGCCGTACCCATCCGCTTGCATCAGAACCGATCGCAGGCCCTGAACTGCCCGCGCTGCGCTAGCGCCGACACTGAACAGATTTCAGCGTTTGGCGCTACTGCCTGCAAAGCGCTGTGGCGCTGCCGCGCCTGTGGCGAGCCTTTCGAATACTTCAAACCCATCTGAGCCGCCAGCATGGACACCCACTTTTATCCCTTGCGCGTGCACGCCATCGAGCCCGACACCGAGGAGGCCATGATCGTGAGCTTCGAGGTGCCCGCCGATCTGGCCGATCGCTTCGCTTTCACCCAGGGCCAGTATCTCAACCTACGCGCCAAGATCGACGGCAAGGAGCTGCGTCGCTCTTACTCGGTGTGTTCCGGTGTGGATGATGGCGTGCTGCGCATCGGCGTGCGCAAGGTGCGTGGCGGCGTGTTTTCCAACTGGATCGCCGAGCAGCTGCGCACCGGTCACAGCATCGAGATCATGCCGCCACAGGGCCGGTTCTACGTGCCCATCGATCCACAGTCCAAGCGGCATTACCTCGGCATCGCCGGTGGCAGCGGCATCACTCCGGTGCTGTCCATCATGAAAACCGTGTTGACGCGTGAACCGGCCAGCCGCTTCACTTTGTTGTATGGCAACCGTGGCCTCAAATCCACCATGTTCAAGGAAGAACTGGAGGATCTGAAAAACCGCTTCCTGACTCGACTCGAGGTGCACCATGTGTTCTCCGAAGAGTCGACCGATGCTCCGCTGCATCACGGACTGCTTGACCAGGAGCGGATCGCGCCGTTCCTACAGCGGCTGATTCGCCCACAAAGCATCGACCATGCCTTCGTTTGCGGCCCGTATCAGATGAACGATCAGGCCGAAGCCGCGTTACGGCAGGCCGGGGTTGACGCATCGTGCATTCACATCGAGCGCTTCGGTCTTCCGCAAGGGGCCGCTGCCGCAGGTGCGGTCATGCATTCCACCCAGGCCGGAGACGCAGCGCAGTGCCAAGTCACCATCATTCGCGATGGTCAACGCCAGGCTGTCGATTTCCGCCAGGACGACCCCAGCATTCTCGACGTCGCCATGGCTGCAGGCATGGACCTGCCGTTCTCCTGCACCTCCGGGGTCTGCGGCACTTGCCGTGCTCGCTTGCTGAAGGGCCAGGTGCGCATGGATCGCAATTTCGCACTGGAAAAAACCGATGTCGAAACGGGTTTCATCCTCACTTGCCAGGCGCATCCTCTGACTGCCCAGGTCGAAATCTCCTTTGACGAGCGCTGATCGCCATGGCGCGTGGACGTGCTGCCGGTTATGAGGATCAACGCGCTGCCATCCTGGCACAAGCGGCAAGACTGTTCGCTCGCCAGGGCTTCGTCGCCACCTCGATGAACCAGGTGGCTGATGCCAGCAGTTTGTCCAAGGCCGCGCTATACCACTACTTCCGGGACAAATATGCCTTGCTCATCGACATCGCCGAAGGTCATGTGCGGCAGTTGTTGGCCGTGGTGCAGGAGGCGGAGGCCAACAGCACCGACCCGACACAGCTCCTCCCTGGCTTGGTCGAGCGCGTTGTGCAGGAGTATTCCAGTGCACAGGATGCGCACCGCGTTCTCACGGAGGATGTGCGCTTTCTCGATCAGCCTGACCGCGATCGCATCCTGGCCATTGAGCGCGAGGTGGTGTCGCATTTCGCCCAGGCCATCGTTGCGATGCGTCCCGAGATCCGGCGCCAGTCCCTCGACAAGCCGCTCGCCATGCTGTTGTTCGGCATGATCAACTGGTTGTTCACCTGGTTCAAACCGGGCCAGCCGTTGGACTATGCATCCCTCGCGCCCTTGGTCGCAGACCTTTTTTTGAACGGCATGCGTGGTCTGCATGTCCCTGAAACCCTTGCTGAAACTGGAACCCTGAGCCATGTCTGACACCTCCCAAGCCTGGATCATCGATGGCCTGCGCACGCCCTTTGGCCGCTACGGCGGCTCCTTGGCAGCTGTACGCGCGGATGATCTCGGTGCCATCCCGATTCGCGCTTTGATTGCGCGTCATCCAGAACTCGATTGGCGCTCTGCCGACGAGGTGTATTACGGCTGTGCCAATCAGGCGGGTGAAGACAACCGCAACGTCGCCCGCATGACGGCTTTGCTCGCCGGACTGCCGGTGGATGTTCCCGGCTGCACTCTCAACCGTCTGTGCGGCTCAGGTCTCGAGGCCGTGGCGCAGGCGGCTCGCGCCATTCGATGCGGTGAGGCCGATCTGGTGGTGGCCGGCGGCGTCGAAAGCATGTCGCGCGCGCCCTTCGTCCTGGGCAAGGCCGAGATGGCGTTTTCGCGCAACGCCAGAATCGAGGACACCACCATCGGCTGGCGTTTCGTCAACCCCAGCATGAACGCCCAGCACGGCGTCGATTCCATGCCCGAAACAGCCGAGAACGTCGCTGACGATTTTTCCATTTCTCGCGCGGATCAAGATGCATTTGCCTTGCGTTCGCAACAACGCTGCAAGCTAGCGCAGGACGCCGGATTTTTCGACGCCGAAATCGTGCCTGTCCCAGTGCCACGCGGCAAGGCAGATCCCCTTGTGGTGCGGCAAGACGAACACCCTCGGGCTGACACCACGCTACAGCAGCTGCAAAAACTCAAATCCGTGGTGCGCGAAGGCGGCAGCATCACTGCAGGCAACGCATCGGGCGTGAACGACGGAGCCTGCGCCCTGCTGCTGGCCTCCGACACCGCCGTGCGCCGCTGGGGCCTGACGCCGCGTGCCCGGGTCGTCGGTGCAAGCAGTGCGGGCGTTGCTCCACGCGTCATGGGTATCGGTCCGGTGCCAGCCACGCAAAAGCTGTTGGCCCGTATCGGTTGGAACCTGAGCAGCCTGGATGCCATTGAACTCAACGAAGCGTTTGCCGCTCAGGCCTTGGCGGTGTTGCGGCAGCTGGGTCTGCCGGATGACGACCCGCGGGTGAATCCCAACGGCGGTGCCATCGCCCTGGGACACCCGCTGGGTGCATCCGGTGCGCGGCTTGTACTGACCGCGTTGCGACAGGCGGAGCGTGTGCGTGGCAAGCGCGCCTTCGCCACCATGTGCGTGGGCGTTGGTCAAGGTGTGGCGCTGGCGCTGGAGCGCCCCTGAGCCATTCCTTTCCATTCTTGAACCATCGGGCAACCATGAACATTCCTGTTTTACAAAGTTATCTCGCCGGACAGTGGTTCGGCCGTAGTGCCGGCGATGTGTTGCATGACGCGTCGACCGATGCCCCGGTTGCATCCACCCATGCGGAACAACCGGATTTTGGCGCCGCCGTCGAGTTTGCCCGTCTTGGCGGTGTGTCCGGGTTGTTGACGCTTGATTTTCAAGAGCGCGCGCAGCGACTCAAGTCGTTGGCCAAATTCCTGACCGAACACAAGGAGGTCTTGTATCTCTGGTCAGCCTGCACCGGCGCGACACGCTCGGATGGTTGGATCGACATCGAAGGCGGTATTGGCACCTTGTCCGCCTACGCCAGCATGGGCAGCAACGAACTGCCCAGTGGCAATGTGCTCCATGAAGGTCCCGTCATCCCGCTGAGCAAGGGCGGCCATTTCGTAGGCAGTCACATTCTGGTGCCGCGCGAGGGTGTGGCCGTGCACATCAACGCTTTCAACTTTCCGGTGTGGGGGCTGTTGGAAAAATTCGCTCCTTGCTTTCTCGCAGCAATGCCGTGCATGGTCAAGCCGGCCACCAGCACTTCGTACCTCACCGAAGCGCTGGTGCGGTTGATGCTGCAATGGGGTGGTCTGCCCGACGGCAGTCTGCAATTGATCATCGGCTCGACCGGCGACTTGCTCGATCGGCTCGGGGGCCAGGATGCCGTCACATTCACCGGCTCGGCGACGACTGCCGCCAAGTTGCGCGCCAACCCCGCGCTGATTGCTCGCGGTGTACCGTTCAATGCCGAAGCGGACTCACTCAACTGTGCCATCCTCGCGCCCGACGTCGGGGTCGATGATCCCGAGTTCGACTTGTTTGCCGCCGAGGTGGTGCGGGAAATGCGGGTCAAGGCCGGGCAGAAATGCACTGCCATCCGACGCGTATTGGTTCCGCGTCAACAGCTCGATGCCCTCCAGGCCAAACTCAGTGCGCAGCTCGCCACCCTGGTGGTGGGTGACGCTCGACAGAAAGGCGTGAACATGGGGCCGTTGGCGAACAAGGCGCAGCGGGCTGATGTTCAAGCACAGTTGAACCAGTTGCGCGCAGTCTGTAGCACGGCGTACGAGGGCCAAGCCTACAGTTCACCAAACCTAGAAACGGGAGAACGTGCAGGTGCCTTTTTTGCGCCCACGCTATTACGTTGTGAGCGACCGCTGAACGTCGCGACGGTGCATGAGGTCGAGGTCTTCGGCCCGGTGAGTACCTTGCTGCCTTATGACGACCTGGACGAAGCCCTTGCACTGGCTGCGCGCGGGCAGGGCAGCCTGGTCACAACCCTGGTTACGCGCAACCCAAACAGCGCAGCACATGCGGTGCGCCGCGCGGCTGTGCACCATGGCCGCGTGCTGATTCTCGATGCCGAGGCCGCCGCCGAGTCCACCGGTCACGGGTCGCCCTTGCCCCAGCTCAAGCACGGCGGTCCTGGGCGCGCAGGCGGCGGCGAGGAACTGGGTGGCATGCGTGCCGTTACCCACTACCTGCAACGCGCTGCGGTGCAAGGCTCGCCGACCATGGTGAGCGCGGTGGTTGGTGAATATGTGCGCGGGGCAAGGTTGGTCGAGACCGAAACCCATCCCTTCCGTCGGCATTTCGAAGAACTTCAGATCAGCGAATCGCTGCTAACGCATCGGCGTACTGTGACGGAGGCCGACATCGTCGCCTTCGGCGGCGTCTCGGGTGATTATTTCTACATGCACTTCGACGCGATCGCCGCGCGCCAATCGCCCTTCGGTCAGCGTATCGCGCATGGTTATTTCGTGCTGTCCGCGGCGGCCGGTTTGTTTGTCTCGCCGGCGCCCGGGCCGGTTCTGGCTAACTATGGCCTGGACACCTTGCGCTTTGTGAAGCCCGTTTGCATTGGCGACACCATTCAGGCACGTTTGACCTGCAAACGCAAGATCGATCGCCGCAAGACCGATGCCCAAGGCCGTGGCCAGGGCGTGGTCGCCTGGGATGTGGAAGTGCGCAACCAGGATGACGAACTCGTCGCCAGCTACGACATCCTCACTCTGGTGGCAATGCGCGAGACGGGTGCGGGATAAATATCTTGGGGTCTCACGGGGCGTCAGACGGACAAGGCGTTGGCGATGACGCTCCCCGGGTCACGGCGACACCGGAATTTGATTCTTCTTCGATTCGACTCAGCCGACGCCTGGATTGAGGAACGGGATGGCCGCCTATTGATTTGGCACGCGAACAATATCAAGCTGCATAGCGGACATAAGGGTCTTGGAAGTAGGCTTTGACGCGCTCGGGTTCACGAGCGATGACGTGCATGTGGCTTCAGTGGCCTCTTGCAGGCGGGCCTTGGTGCGCACAGGCACTTTTTTGCGCATCACTTGCTTCAAGTCGGCATTCAGCCACTCTTCAGAGCTATAGCTGGGCAGGTCGAACACCTCGATGGCCTCTTTGTGCCGGGCCAACCACGCCTTCACCGGCTTGCAGTGATGCACACTCAGGTTGTCCAGGATGAGTAAGACCTTGCAGCCGGCATCCTTCACCAGCGCTTCAAAGAACTCGATCAGGCGCTCATGGTTGAAGGCCCCATCGATGATCATCCAGCGCGCCTTGCCCTGGTTGGTGACGCTGGCGATGGAGGTGTCCGGATA
>DAIAZB010000435.1 GCA_027443745.1 Thiomonas sp.
CCAGCGCGCGCAGCAGGGGCAGCGCGCGTGCGGCGGGGATCGCGCATCGCAGCGCTTCGAGTGTGGCATCGCTCAAGGTGTCTGCCGGCAGTTCGGTGAAGGGCGCGGTGGGGTCGAGGCTCAGCCGTGCCAGCGAGCGTGGGCCGGCCTGCGGCGCCAGGACCAGGGCGACGCCGAAGCTGTCGGGAATCGGCCGCACGCGGTGCAGCGGCTCGGGGTAGTGGGTGTCATAGGCCAGCAGCAGCACCGGCTGGCGCAGCAGTGCGACTTGCACCAAGGCTTCGAGCAGGCCGGCGGCGAAGCTGGCATCGAAGGCGCAGAGCACGGCGCAAGGCGCCATTGCGCCGGTGGCGATGCCCCAGTAGCCCGAGGCGGCGTTGTGCACGGAGTTGTGAAAGCGTGTGGGCGACAGCAGCCTGTCGCTGCCGGCCAGCGCGGCGCAGATCTCATGGCAATTGCGGCCGTCGCCGCCGGAGGACGTGAACACGGTGGCCAGGTCGGCAGCGTGCAAGCCGGCGGGGGGGACAGCCTCAAGTCCGCTGGCGAGGGTGAGTTTGATCACGGCCGTGGCGCGGCGTCGTTCGGCGGCGGGCAGGATTTGCGGCACCGGCAGAACGGTTCTTTGCGCATCATGCGGTGCATCGCCACGCAGCACGGCCTGCGCCTGCTCCCAGTTGCTCAGCCCCGGGCCGAGCAGGCCGACGCCGTCGATGTGGACGTCGAGCGTCTGGGCGGCAGGCGGCCTGTCGAGTGGGACGGTGAACATCGTGTCGCTCATCGCCCCATACCCGACACAGGATGGAGCGCATCACCCCGCGCCAGGACCAGGCTGCAGTTGGTGCCGCCGAAGCCGAAGGAGTTGCTCAGCACGCGGCGCGGTGCGGCAGCACTCGGCGCATGCCGGCCGGTGTGCGGTGTGCGTGTTGCGAGCAGGTAATCGAGCGGTGCGGCAGCGGCAATGGCCGGGTCGAGCGCTGTGGTGCCCACGCCGGCTGGCATGAAACCATGGCGTAGCGCCAGCAGGCAAAACACCGCTTCCACCCCACCGGCCGCACCCAGGGTGTGGCCGGTGGCGCCTTTGGTGGAACTGCAGGGTGCGCCTGCGCCGAACAAGGCGCCGACCGCGCGGCCCTCGGCGGCATCGTTGCTGGGTGTGGCGGTGCCGTGCAGATTGATGTAGTCGATGTCGGCCGCCTGCAGCCCGGCCTGATCCAACGCCTGCTGCATGGCGATGCGGGCGCCGAGGCCGTCAGGGTGCGGTGAGGACATGTGGTAGGCGTCGCTCGATTCGCCCACGCCCAGCAGCAACACGTCGTCGGCCGCGGGCGCCGTCGCTGCGCGTTCCAGCAGCACGAAGGCGCCGGCCTCGCCGATGGACAAGCCGTTGCGTGCCGCGTCGAACGGACGGCAGGCCGTGGCTGACAGCAGTTCCAGCGAGTTGAAGCCGTAGAGCGTGGTCAGGCACAGGCTGTCCACGCCGCCCACCAGGGCGCAGTCGATCAGCCCGGCGGCGAACATGCGCTGCGCGCTGGCAAACACCTTGGCGCTGGACGAGCAGGCCGAGGACACCACACTGCACGGGCCGCGCAGGCCGAAACGCGCGCGCACATAGGCACCGAGCGAGAAGGTGTTGTGGGTTTGTTCGTAGTGCAAGGTGGGTGGCAACGCGCCATGGGCATCGAGCGTGCGATACGCCTGCTCGGTTTGCAGGATGCCTGAGGTGCTGGTGCCGAGGAACAGACCGATGCGCTGCGCGCCATGGCGCACGACGGCCGCCTGGACTGCATCGGCAAAGCCGTCCTGCTGCAAGGCGAGTTCGGCCAGGCGGTTGTTGCGGCAGTCGAAATCGAGCAGCGGCTCGGGCAGGCGCACCGCGTCCACCCCGGCGACTTCGCCGATCCAGGTCGGCAGATCGACGATGTCGAAGGCACAAGGCGCCAAGCCGCTGCGCGCGGATCGCAGGGCTTGCAACTGGGCGTCGAGTCCAGCGCCGAGGCAGGTTGTGGTCGTACTGTGGCTGAGCCGCAACAGTGGGATTGGGCGTGCGGTGGGACTCGGCATGGAGGCTCAGTTGCAGTGTTTGCCGTGTCGATCCAACGGGTCGCCACCGTTCGGGCTTGGGCGCTTGCGCTGTTTCATGTGTGGACGTGAAGGTTTGGCGGGCAAGGTCGGTCGTGTGACCCAAAAATAACAAAAAAACCAGGGGGTATGACCCAGAGCCTGGGCGCACAGAACAGGCGGAGCCATCCCGTTTGGGCGTCGAAGCGACGCGTATTCTCGCCGCTTGTGGCAGGGGAGGCGGCCATGGGGTGGTTCTGCCGTTGCCGGCGGTCCGGGCATTCCCTCCGTGGATCGGTGGTCATGTGCCCATTCCCGGCCACCGGCAGCGCCGCCGGGCAAGTTTTTCAGTGGATCGCGCGTCGGTGAACACCTGCTGGTAGCCGCATGTCCAGCGCAGGGTGCTGCCGCCGCTGCGGCGCCGCCACGGGCTGAAGTCGGGGATCAGCGAGTGCCGCTGCCGACACGATTCATGGCTGAATCGAGGGGGATGAGGGCGTGCCGCAGGCCGCGTGCAGGGTCACCGCGCGCAAACGCGCCTGGCGCAAAGCGGCCAGCAGTGGCGGCAGCACGTCGAGAATCACAGGCCGACCGTTGGTGGCACGGGCGGAGTGGCCATCGTGCAGCAGCAGGATGTCGCCGGCGCGCAGATTGTGCAGCAGCCGCCGGGTGACGGTGGCCGCGTCACGCTCGCGGGTGTCGAACCCGCGCCGTGTCCAGGTTGTCAGACACAGGTTGAGCTGCGCCAGCTCGGGCCAGAGAAATGGGTTGCGAAAACCGGCTGGGGCGCGAAAAAACAGCGGGACGCGCCCGGTCACGGCGCTGAGCGCGGCTTGTCCGGCCTGCAACTCGCGTCGATATCCGCGCGGCCCGAGCAGCGAGAAATTGTGGCGATGTTGGGCGCTGTGGTTTTCCACGGCATGGCCGCGTCGCACGATGTCGCGGCACAAGTCCGGGTAGGCCATGGCGCGGCTGCCGATGCAGAAAAACGTGGCCTGCACACCCAGGGCATCGAGCAGATCGAGCACGGCCGGGGTCACGTGCGGGTCGGGCCCATCGTCGATGGTCAGTGCGACCTCGCCGCGCGCGACGGCGGCGTCCGGCAGGCGGATCAGGTTGGGGCCGAGCCACTGGCCACGCGGCCACAGGCTCGCGGCAGTGATGAGCCCATGGCTGAGGATCACGGCTCCCAAGGCCCAAGGCCATCGCTCTGGCCTCATGATGATGCCGACCAGGGCGATGGCGTGCACCGCAAGCGCGAACAGCACCAGCGGCGGGGGGCGCCAGGTGGCTGAGGCGGGCTTTGCAATGCGGCTGTGTGTCTCGGGCATGGCCAGTGGATTATGCCGCCGCTGTGGCTTCTGGCCTGGCCTTGTACGTCGTGCCCGGTGGCGCGGACAAGATGGCCGAGAACAGCAGCGCGAGCAACGCTCCGGGGCCGACGGTGGCGCCCAGGGCCTCCAGCACGGGCACACCCGAGAACAGCAGCGGGCCGAAGCCGGCCACGGTGGTGAGATTGGCGAACAGCAGCGAGGCCAGCGTGCGTGGCGCGATACCACCGTTGTCTACTTGGCCGCGATCGAAAAACAGCGCGTCGTTCGAACCGACCGCGACGATGAGCATCATGCCGACGAGGTGGAGCAAGGTGAGCTGA
>DAIAZB010000436.1 GCA_027443745.1 Thiomonas sp.
TGTTCTATCCGATGCACCAGTTCGGCATCGCGATCGTCAAGAGCGCCGGGCGCCGTTATCCACAGGTCTGGGCCAGCCTGCAGAACGGGCAGGTCATCAACCGCATCACCCGCCAGGACGAGCCTTTGACGTTTCCCTGCCAAGGCACCAGAGGCCTGCCTTATTCGGCCGACCACGAGGAGCCAATGCCGCCCGGAACCCATGGCGCATTCGGCACACCGATCGTCGTCATGGGCAATCTGGCCGACACGCTGCGCCTGGCCCATGCCAAGCTCATCGACCCCGCCGGGCATTCCATCGCCTTGCGGGTGCTCGATGCGGCCAACGACCCGCATCACCTCATGGCAGGGTTCGCGGGAGTTGCCTACGCCTTGAGCCCCCTCGCCCCCAACACGCGCTACACGGCGATCGTGGACGGCTTCGTGAATGGGAAACCCTTCCGGCGGCGGTTCGAGTTCGAGACCGGGGATCGCGCGTCCTGAGCGCGAGGCCGGCCCGCTTGTGGCCAGTCGCGCCGCCGGGCTTTCATCGGCATGCGCCCCGATGCCGTCCCGGCCCGGGCGTGGGACATGAGGACGACGCGAGATGTTGCGCCGATCTCCGCAGCGCCGACAATACCAGGCTGGAGACGTCACGGGCCGTGGGCCTGTTCAAGGAGATCACTGCATGCAGATGCTGATGGAGTTTTTGCAGCTTTCGGAGTCCGAAGCCCAGGCCTTGGCGGATTGCGCGCCGGATCTTGCCTTGCGTGCCGAAGCGTTCGCCCGCTCGTTTGAGTCCTCCATCCAGACCCCCTCGACCCGTGATGCCATGCTGAGTTCCCTCAGCGATGCGCAATGCCGGCAGCTCGTGTCCATGCAGGCGCAGCATTACCGTGAACTGCTCGAGGCGCAATACACCCTGGAGTTGCAGCACCGCATGGTCGAGGTGGGCAGCCTGTATTACCAATGGGGGCTGCAACCCATCTGGATCATGTCGGCCTCAGCGCTTTTTGCCGCCGATTTCGAGGCCTACGCTGCCGATCTGGCGATGCAACAACGCCGTCCACTGATGGCCGCCTTGTACAAGCGGCTTCGTCGCGACGAGGCCTGGCAGATGGAAGGCTACCGCCAGGCAGGCGACAACGTGCGCCGCCAGTTGGAGCAGCGTCCCCTGCGCGACCCGCTCACCGGGCTGCTCAACCGCGCCGCGCTCGACGAGTTGCTGCCCAACGCCCTGGCGCGTGCGCGTCGCCACGGCACCAAGGTCGTCGTCGCGGTGCTCGACCTGGATGATTTCCACACCCTGAACCAGACGCACGGTACGGCTCTGGGCGATCTGGTGCTCGAACAACTGGCCAGCCGCCTGCGCCGCGCCCTGCGCAAGACCGATCTGGTGGTGCGGCTGGAGGCCGACACCTTCGCCCTGGTGCTCGAGGATATCCAGCGCATCGACAACATCGCCCCGTTGCTCGAGCGCCTGCAACTCGACCTCGACGTGCCGTACACGCTGTCGGACACGCTGCTGTGGCAATGCCCCTTGAGCATGGGCATCACGCTCTACCCCGACGACAACCAGGATCCTGCCGGCCTGCTGCGCCACGCCATGCAGACCATGCAGGCGATGAAGACCAGCAAAGGCCAGCGCGAGCAATTCTGGGCGCTGTACACCCCGCCGGCCTAGGGGCTCTCACCCGATCGATGCGCCCCAGTCGGCATGGGCCGTGGGGCGCTGCGGCAGCCGGCACTGCGGGCTTGCAGGGCTAGGCTGGCTGGCTGCAAGCTGCAGCAGTTGCGCTGCCGCCGCCAGGGCGATGATCTCGGGCTGCTTGCCGGGGATGCCGCCCACGCCGATGGGGCAGACCAGGCCGGCGAGCGATGCCGCTGACAGGCCGCGCGCCTGCAGGCGGTGCACGAAGCGCGCGCGCTTGCTGTTCGAGCCGATCAGCCCGAGCCAACCGGCATCGCCACGCCGCAGCACGGCTTCACAGATCTGCTGGTCCAGCGCGTGGCTGTGGGTCATCACCAGGTAGAAGGCGCCGGGCGGGGCTAGCGCCGCTTCGGCTTCGGGACTGTCCACGGCGAGGCGCGTGATGCGTGCCGGGCCGTCGTGCTCGGCTGGATCGGCCGTGGGAAACGCTGCGTCGCGCACGTCCACCCATTGCACCGTGCAGGGTAGCGTGACCAGCAGTTTGACGAGTGCCCGGCCGACATGTCCGGCACCATGCAATTGCAGATGGAACAGCGGGGCCGGCCTGGGCAGATCGGGCGCATCCCAGGGCAGGTAGCGCAGCGTCACCACACCGCCGCAGCACTGGCCCAGGCTGGGGCCGAGGGGGTGGGTTTCCTGCTGCTCACCGGCCTGCGCTGGTGCAAGCCGCCACTGCGCCAGCAGCTTGCGCGCGCGCTGCAGCGCCAGCCATTCCAGATGCCCGCCACCGATGCTTCCTTGCGCGTCGTGCGCGCGCACCAGCATGCGCGCGCCGACTTCGCGTGGCGCCGAACCCCGCACCTGTGCGACTTCGACACAGACGGCGAGCGGCGGGACTTGCGGGTTCGGTGTCATGCAGGTGCTCCGGGCTTCAGACGGCGTCGGTGCTGGCGCAGGCTCCGGCGATCGGCACGACGAGCTGCGTCGCCGGCTGTGCGGCGCGCACCGCCTCGATGGCGTCGAGAATGGCTTCGGGCGTGGCCGGCGCGCGCAGCGGCGGGTCGTGGCGATGGTCGCCGACGGCGGCGATGGCGTCACGCAGCGCCAGCAGCACCGAGAACGGCAGCAGCAGCGGCGGCTCGCCCACGGCCTTGGAGCGGGGGATGGGGGGTTGCGCGTTGGGGTTGTCGAACAGCGTCGTATGCAAGGCGGCCGGGCAATCGTTGGCGGTGGGAATCTTGTAGGTGCTGGGGGCGTGGGTGAGCAGCAGGCCGGTTTTCGGGTGCCACACCAGCTCCTCCATGGTGAGCCAGCCCATGCCCTGGATGAAGGCGCCTTCGACCTGACCGATGTCGATGGCCGGGTTGAGCGAGCGGCCGGCGTCATGCAGGATGTCGGCGCGCAGCAGCCGCCATTCGCCGGTGAGCGTGTCCACCAGCACCTCGCTCGCCGCCGCACCGTAGGCGAAGTAATAGAACGGGTGGCCCGTCAGGGTTTTGGGGTCCCAGCGCACGTCGGGGGTGACGTAAAAGCCGTCGCTCCACAGTTGCACGCGCGCTTCGTAGGCCTTGCGCACGAGGCTGGCAAAGGGCAGGGTGGTGGTGCCGATCCGCACCTGGCCGGAACGAAAATGCACCGCTTCAGCGCGGCCGCCGTAGCGCTCGGCGGCGAAGGTGGCCAGGCGCTGACGCAGCGTGGAGGCGGCGTCCAGCGCCGCCATGCCGTTGAGATCGGCCCCGGTGGAGGCAGCGGTGGCCGAGGTATTGGCCACCTTGTGAGTGTCGGTGGCGCTGCAGCGCACGCTGCCGAAGTCCAGCCCGAGTTCCTGTGCCACCACCTGCGCCACTTTGGTGTTCAGGCCCTGGCCCATTTCGGTGCCACCGTGGTTCACCAGCACGCTGCCGTCGGCGTAGATATGGACCAGCGCGCCCGCCTGGTTGAGGTGGGGGACATTGAACGAGATGCCGAATTTCACAGGGGTCAGCGCCAGGCCCTTTTTCAGCACGGTACTGCCGGCGTTGAAGCGGGCCACGGCGGCACGGCGTGCGTCGTAGTCCGCGCTCGCGGCAAGCTGATCGACCAGGGCGGCGATGACGTTGTCGGTCACGCCCTGACCGTAGGGTGTGTGGTTGTTCCGGCCGATGCCGTAGACATTGGCGCGTCGCACCTGCAGTGGATCACGTCCCAGCTTGCGGGCGATGGAGTCGAGCACGCACTCGGTGACCAGCGCCCCCTGCGGCCCGCCGAAGCCGCGAAACGCGGTGTTGCTCTGGGTGTTGGTGCGCGTGGCGTAACCGTGGATGGCGACGTTGGGCAGCCAGTAGGCGTTGTCCACGTGGCAGATGGCGCGCGTGACCACGGCACCGGACAGGTCGGCCGAGTGTCCAGCGTCGGCGAGCAGCGTCACCTCGTAGGCGAGGATGCGGCCATCGTCGTCGAAACCCACGGCGTAGTCGTAGTCGAAGCCGTGACGCCGACCGGTGATGAGAAAGTCGTCGTCGCGGTCCAGGCGCAGCTTCACGGGACGCTGCAGCTTGTGCGCCGCCAGTGCCGCGCAACAGGCGAACTGCGCCGACTGCGACTCCTTGCCGCCGAAGCCGCCGCCCATGCGGCGGCATTCCACCTGCACCTGATGCTGCAACCAGCCCAACATGTGGGCCACCACATGCTGCATTTCGCTCGGGTGCTGGGTGGAGCAGAGCACGCGCATGCCGGCGTTCTCGGTCGGCATGGCGTAGGCCACCTGGCCTTCCAGGTAGAACTG
>DAIAZB010000437.1 GCA_027443745.1 Thiomonas sp.
TACAGTCGCACGGCCAACTTTCCGCTCCACGCGAATCTCACAGCGGAAGCCTTGGTCCTAGAATTCAAGCAACTGTTCACTCGGAGCGTGCACTGATATGGCCACACCCAATGGAGCCACTTCACCTGGAGCATCCACCGCCCGCCCCAGTGTGATTCAGCTTGCGATCAAGGAAAAGCCCGCGCTCTACGCCGCTTTCATTCCATTTTTGACTGAAGGCGGCATTTTCATTCCGACGACGCGGGAATATCGCCTGGGTGATGACGTTTATCTGCTGCTGACCATCATGGACAATCCACAGCGTTTTCCCGTGGCGGGGAAGGTCGCGTGGATCACGCCGGCCAATGCGGCAGGCAACAAGACCCAGGGCATCGGCGTGCGTTTTCCAGCCGACGAAAAAGCCCGGCAACTGCGCCTCGTGATCGAAGAAATTCTCGGTCCCACGGCCGAAATCGCCAGCCGCGCGACCCATACCCTGTAACTCAGCGACGGCTTGACCGCGAGCAGCGTGCACTCCAATGGCCCTGACCGATTCTCACTGTCACCTCAACTTTCCTGATTTGCGCGAACAGATGGACAGCGTGCTTGCCGCCATGCACGACAACGGCGTGACGCGAGCCATGAATATCTGCACCCAGATCGAAGAATTCGACGCCGTTCTGGCCTGCGCCGTGAAGCACCCGCACATCTGGGCCACCGTCGGCGTGCATCCGGACCAGGAGGGGATGACCGAACCTTCCGCAGCACAACTTGCCCTGCTGGCCCAACATCCTCGCGTTCTCGCCTTGGGCGAAACCGGACTCGACTACTACCGCCTGGAAGGCCGCAGCGTGGCTGACATGGAGTGGCAGCGAGACCGCTTTCGTGCGCATATCGACGCTGCTCGCCGGGTACGAAAACCGCTGGTCATCCACACCCGATCGTCTGCAGACGACACACTGGCGATTCTGAAAGAGCAGGGCGCCGATGACGTCGGCGGCGTGTTCCACTGCTTCACCGAGAGCTGGGACATCGCTCGCCAGGTGCTCGACCTGGGTTTCTACATTTCGCTCTCCGGCATCTTGACATTCAAGAATGCCAAGGAGTTACAAGAGATCGCGAAGAAATTACCTGAAGATCGTATTCTGGTGGAAACGGATAGTCCGTATCTCGCTCCCACGCCTTACCGTGGCAAAACCAATCAACCGGCTTACACCCGCTTCGTTGCGCGCTGCCTTGCCGAGTTACGCCAATGCACTGAAGACGAGGTTGAGGATTTCACGGAGCAGAATTTCAACCGTCTCTTCATACCGGGAAGTTTCACGCCGGGAAGTTCCCCCGAAATGACTCATGCATAACTTGAAGAAACTATTTTACATCATTGTTTTTGCAGGATTTTTCAGTTTCTTTTTGGGCGTAACGCAAGCAGGTTCGTTCACCGATTTTTTTCGAGCCGTCGATGTGGACGATGTTGGTGCCGTTCAGTCTCTGCTGGCCGAGGGTTTCGACCCAAATGCGGTCAATGCAAAAGGCGATTCAGCCTTGTACCTGGCGCTGCGCGACAAATCGCTGAAGGTTGCCCAGCTCCTGATCGAGCAGCCGACCACCAAGCTCAACCAGCTCAACCCCAGCGGTGAAAGCGCCTTGATGATCGCCTGCCTGCTCGGCGATGGAAGCCTCGTCAGGCTGATGGTCGAGCACGGGGCGGATGTCAACAAGACGGGCTGGACGCCGCTGGCTTACGCGGCGACGAACGGACACACCCGGATCGTCAGCTACCTCGTCAGCCATTCAGCCGCGATCAACGCCGCAGCCCCGAACGGCACCACACCTCTGATGATGGCTGCATATTTCGGTCATCGAGCCACCGCCAAGTTGCTCCTCGAGAACGGTGCCGACCCCAGCTTGAAAAACCAGATGGGCTTCACGGCCGAAGAGCTGGCGCAGCAGCGCGGCCACAAAGACACGGCAAACTTGATTGCCAGCTACCGGCATCAAGTCCTCCATGATCCCAAAGTGCCCGTTCAAACCCATTGGTAAAAGGCACCAGCACGTTGACTCGGCCGTCGCGGGGCTTCGCTCTACTCCTGACCACCCCAATAATAAAGCGAGCATATTGGCATTATGTAAATTAAGAAACGCGTGAGCGGCATTCAGTCCACCTGAGCGTCTCCGGTGCGACGTTCCAGGAATTCGCCACATTCGGCAGCGGGCAGCGGCTTGCTGTAGTAATAACCCTGCGCTTCATTGCAGCCTTGCTCGCTGAGGAATGCAAGCTGCTCGGACATCTCGACGCCCTCCGCGATGGTCAACAGGCCGAGACTCTTGGACATGTTGATGATCGCGGCCACGATGGCTCGGTCCTCCGCGTGGGAGCTGATTTCGCGGATGAAGGACTGATCGATCTTGATCTTGTACACCCTGAATTTCTTCAGGTAATTGAGTGACGAATAGCCGGTGCCGAAGTCGTCAATCGACATGCGGATGCCGCGCTCATGCAGCTTGTCCATGATCGCGATCGCTCCCTGGGGATCGTGCATTGCCACGCTTTCGGTCAGCTCCAGTTCCAGGCATTCGGGTGGCAGCTGCGCTTCGGCAAGAATGTCGCGGACCAGATCGGGCAAGCTTCGGTGGCGGAACTGCAGCGCGGAAAGGTTCACGGCCATGGTCATCGGCGGATGGCCGCGGTCGATCCAGGATTTCAGCTGGCGCGCGGCGGTGCGCAGCACCCATTCACCAAGTGGCAGGATCAGTCCGCTGTATTCCGCGACCGGGATGAATTCCGCGGGAGACAGGTCGCCGAACTCCGGGTGATTCCAGCGCAGCAAGGCCTCCACGCCGATGACGTTTCCGCTGCCGATGGCGATCTGCGGCTGATAATGAAGATGGAACTGGTCCAGCTCCAATGCGCGGTGCATTGCATGGATCAGCCGCATGTGTCGCGTCGCACGATCCTGCATTTCGGCCGTGAAAAAACGATAGCCGTTGCGGCCTTCCTGTTTGGCCCGGTACATGGCGGTGTCGGCGCTCCGGGACAGGGTCTCGAGGTCTTCGCCGTCATTGGGATAGATGGCGATGCCGATCGAGGCGGTGACCACCAGATCGTACGGGCCGATCCGGCAGGGCCTGGAGATGGATTCGAGCAGCTTCTCCGCAACATGCGCCGCCGCCTGCGCGCCGCTGTCGGACAGGACCAGGACGAATTCGTCTCCGCCCAGTCGCGACACTGTGTCCGTCTCGCGCAGAACCGACTGTAGGCGCCGGCCCGTCTCGATCAGGAAGGCATCGCCCAGGCTGTGGCCGAGCGTGTCGTTG